>CAMDIP010000178.1 GCA_945899335.1 Bordetella parapertussis | reverse complement strand
TCAGCTGAAGCTGTTCATGACTTGCTTGCCAAAACCGCCGATGAAGACAGCAACTTCGCACGTTGGTTGCAGCAAAACGTGGCGCCCCACCGCGACCCGCATTTGCGTGTGGTCACCTTGTCCTACAAGCGTTTGGGTCAAGCCCCAGGTGACGCCACCGCTGATCAACTGGACGCCTCCGCCGATCTAGCCGACAAATTCTCAGCTGGCGAAACCCGTGTCAGCCATGACCAAAACTTGGTGCTGCCGTGGGTGGCCGCTGAGCAACTGCCTGCCCTTTATAAAGAAGCCAAGGCCTTGGGCTTGGCCAAGCCCAATATCCGCATGCTGACCGACATGATTGCCTGCCCAGGTGGCGACTATTGCGATTTGGCCAATGCGCGATCGCTGCCCATCGCTGCGGCCATCACCGAGCGCTACCAAGACATGGATGAGTTGTTTGATTTGGGAGAAATTGACCTGCACATCAGCGGATGCATCAACTCTTGCGGTCACCACCACAGCGGCCATATTGGTATTTTGGGCGTGGACAAGGATGGCAAGGAGTGGTACCAAGTCACCTTGGCAGGCTCAGATGGTTCGGCCTTGAGCGGTGAGCCCAAAGCAGGCAAGGTGGTGGGTCCCTCGTTCTCGTCTGCCGAGGTGGTGGACGTTATCGACGCAGTTTTGCAGGTCTACACCGAACAACGCCAGCATGGCGAAACCTTTATCGACGCTTTGCAACGCGTGGGCTTTGAGCCTTTCAAAACCGCTGCCAATGCGGCACGTCACCCCTCAGACGATGAGGCCTTGAGCCCTGCGGCCTGAAAGACTGTCATGAAATTACTCTCTCACACTGATGCATTCAGCACTGCAGATTTGCAACTGCCCAACGATGCAGACCCGTTGGCACAAAACCTTGCTGGCGTTCAAACCATTGAATTGAACTTCCCCTCTTTCAGTGATGGCCGTGCCTTCAGTCAAGCGCTCATGCTGCGCCGCCGCTGCAGTTTTACAGGCGAGATTCGCGCTATTGGCGACGTGCTGGTGGACCAACTCAGCCAGATGCAGCGCTGCGGCTTTTCAAGCGCTGTGCTGCGAGCCGACCAAGACTTTGCAAAAGGGCGGCAATTGCTGGCTCATTTCAGCGCCTTCTACCAAGGCGACGTGACGCAATCTCAACCTTTGTTTGCACGATGAAACCGCACACCAAAGCCACCACACTGCATGCCAAACCCAGCGACAACTTCGCTGACAAACTGGCCGCCACACAAGCGCAGTTAAAGGCTGCTGCTGCCGAGTTCCAACCCTTGAAGCAAGCCTCTAGCCTAGGTGCCGAAGACGTGGTCATTACCCACATCATCAACCAATTGGCGCTGGATATTCCTGTGTTTGTGCTGGAAACGGGTGCTTTGCACAGCGACACTTTGGCTTTGCTCGAGCGCTTGCAAGCAAATTCTCGCGCCCTGATTCAGGTTTACAAACCTCAGCAGGAGGCGGTCATCGCCTTTGTGAAGCACCCAGGTCAACACGCTATTTTCGAGAGCATGGCCAACCGCAAAGCATGCTGTGGCATTCGAAAGCTCGAACCTTTGGGCCGTGCTTTGCAAGGACAAAAGGCATGGATCACCGGTTTGCGCCGCGAACAGTCACAAGCCCGAGCCGAGGTGTCAGCGCAAGAAGCTGATGTCAGCAACGGCGCGGCTATTACCAAGCTCAACCCACTGGTGGACTGGACTTGGGGCGACGTATGGCACTACATCGCATTGCGCAACGTCGACTACAACCCCTTGCACGACCAGTTTTTTCCCAGCATCGGTTGCGCCCCTTGCACCCGCGCCATCAGCCTAGGTGAGGACTTCCGCGCTGGTCGCTGGTGGTGGGAAGATGAGACTGCCAAAGAATGTGGTTTGCACGTGAAAGCATCAATATGAACGCCAGAAACAACAACGAACGCCACACCCTCAGCAATGCGCATTTAGACGCGTTGGAAGAGGAAACCATCTTCATCCTGCGCGAAGTGGCTGCTGCTTTTGAACGTCCAACTTTGCTTTTTTCAGGCGGCAAAGACTCGCTGGTCATGCTCAAGTGCGCTGAAAAAGCGTTTGGCATTGGACGCATTCCCTACCCGCTGCTGATGATTGACACCGGTCACAACTACAGCGAGGTCACCGATTTCCGCGACAGCCGCGCCAAAGAACTGGGTGCCGAACTCATTGTGCGAAGCGTGGAGGACTCGATGAAGCGTGGCACGGTTCGCCTGTCTCGCACTGACGAGCCTCGCAATGCTCACCAATCGGTCACTTTGCTAGAAGCGATTGAAGAATTTCGCTTCGATGCTTTGATGGGAGGCGCTCGGCGCGATGAAGAGAAAGCCCGCGCCAAAGAGCGCATCTTCAGCCACCGCGACAGCTTTGGCCAATGGCAGCCCAAATCGCAGCGCCCTGAGCTTTGGAACCTCTTCAATACCAAGCTGCAGCCGGGCGAGCATTTCCGCGTCTTCCCCATCAGCAACTGGACCGAGCTTGATGTTTGGCAATACATTGCCCGTGAGTCCATTGCCTTGCCCTCTATCTATTACTCACACTCGCGTGAGGTGGTGGACCGCAAAGGCCTGTTGGTTCCCGTCACCGAACTGACGCCTCCTCGTGCTGGCGAAGAAGTGGTGCAGCGCCAAGTGCGTTTTCGCACCGTGGGTGACATCACTTGCACCTGCCCCGTGGAAAGCACGGCGGCCACACCTGAAGAGATCGTCATTGAAACGCTGGCAGCTGACATCAGCGAGCGCGGTGCCACCCGCATGGACGACCAAACCTCAGACGCCTCCATGGAAAAACGCAAAAAGGAAGGTTACTTCTGATGTTGAGTACCGCTACACGCCCCGCCCTGAAATTCATCACCTGTGGCTCGGTGGATGACGGCAAATCCACCTTGATTGGTCGCTTGCTGGTTGACACCAAAGCGGTCTTGCAAGACCACTTGGCCGGTGTGCAACGCCAAGGCGAAACCGATCTGGCCCTGCTCACTGACGGCTTGTCGGCTGAACGCGAACAAGGCATCACCATCGATGTGGCCTACCGCTATTTCAGCACCGAGCAGCGCAAGTTCATCATTGGTGATGCCCCAGGCCACGAGCAATATACCCGCAACATGGTCACAGCCGCCTCCAGTGCCGATGCGGCTGTAGTCCTGGTGGACGCCACCAAAGTAGATTGGCAGTCTGCCGATTTGGCACTGCTGCCCCAAACACGCAGGCACAGCCTGTTGCTCAAGTTATTGCGGGTGCCGACCATCATTTTTGCCATCAATAAACTTGATGCGGTTGACAAGCCCGAACTGGCATTTATGTATATCGCGCAAGCCTTGCAGCGTTTTGCCGACGATGCAGCCATCGATATCCACGCCATGGTGCCCATGTCGGCCCTCAAAGGCTGGAATGTGGTCAGCACCCTGCCCGATTGGTGTGGCTACAGCGGACCAAGCCTCCTTAGCCTGCTGGAAAACGTCCCAGTCTCCCCCAGCGATGAAGAGGCAGAGCTCACCTTTGCAGTGCAATGGGTCGAGAAGTTCCA
>CAMDIP010000177.1 GCA_945899335.1 Bordetella parapertussis | reverse complement strand
ATGGGTGCATGTGACGCTTTGCATGAAGCCATGACCACAAAAGAGTCGTTGGTCGATGTATCGCCATCGATGGAGATACGGTTGAAAGAAGCTTGCGCCAAATCCAAAGCCAAGCCATCGATCAAGGCGGGTGGGATACAGGCATCTGTTGCGATAAAGCCCAGCATGGTGGCCATATTGGGGCGAATCATCCCAGCACCTTTAGAGATGCCGGTGATGGTGACCGTCACACCATCGATTTGAATCTGACGACTCACTGCCTTGGGCAAGGTGTCTGTGGTCATGATGGCAGTAGCCGCCTGTGACCAATGGTCTTGTGCCAAATCGGCTAAAGCTGTTGGCAGCCCATCCACAATGCGCTGCACAGGTAGGGGTTCCATGATCACGCCAGTAGAAAAAGGCAAAACCTGATCGGCTTGGACATGGAGAAGTTCTGCCAAAGCTTGGCAAACTTGGTTGGCATGTAACAAACCAGATTCACCTGTTCCTGCGTTGGCAACCCCTGTATTGATCACCAAAGCGCGGATACCTTGCTTGGCTTTGAGGTGACTTTGACACACTTGAACAGGCGCTGCGCAAAAGCGGTTTTGCGTGAAAACCGCACCCACGCTGGAGCCAGCCTCTAGCTTAAATACCGTGACATCTTTGCGGTTGGCTTTGCGCACACCTGCGCTGGCTGTGCCTATTTCAATGCCAGGTACGGGCAATAAATCGGCAGCAAGTGGTGCTATCAGATTGACAGGCATGGATCAGGCGAGCTTTCCGTGGCAGTGCTTGTATTTCTTCCCGCTGCCGCATGGGCAGGCCTCATTGCGCCCCACAGCGGGAACCGCATTGGGGTCTTCTTGTGCGCCGTCGGCAAACACATGTGCAGCACCGGTCTGATCAGGCGCGGAATAAGTGATATTGGAAATTGCTTCCGCCTTTTCCTCTAATTGGTTGGCGGCGAGTTGGATTTGCTCGGGAGACTCAATTTGCACCGTCATCAAAACACGTGTGACCTCGTTTTTCACCATATCCAAGAGCTGACCAAATAATTCGAAAGCTTCACGCTTGTACTCTTGCTTGGGCTGTTTTTGCGCATAGCCGCGCAAATGGATACCTTGGCGCAAATAATCCAGAGAAGACAAATGCTCGCGCCAATGGCTGTCAATGTTTTGCAGCAGCACTGCCCGCATGAAGGGCGTGAATTGGTCGGCGCCCACTTTGTTGATCTTTTCCTCAAAGCTTTGGTTGGCCGCATCAACAACTGTTTTGAC
This sequence comes from Bordetella parapertussis, assembly GCA_945899335.1. Classification (GTDB taxonomy): domain Bacteria; phylum Pseudomonadota; class Gammaproteobacteria; order Burkholderiales; family Burkholderiaceae_C; genus Limnohabitans. The sequence goes on along the minus strand of CAMDIP010000177.1, from coordinate 2,298 downwards.
AATGTCTTCATCGAGAATGGCTTGCGCATCTTGGACCTGCTGAGAAAGCGCCACACTCAGGTGCCACTCGTTCAATAAGGCTTTTTCCAAGCCTGGCAAGTCCCATTGCTCTTCTACAGACTCAGGTGGCACAAATTGGTGAACCAAGTCTGCGAAACAGCCCTCACGCAAACTTTGAATTTGAAAACGCAAATCTTGCGCATCCAAAATATCGTTACGCTGCTGGTAAATGACTTTGCGCTGGTCGTTGGAAACATCATCGTATTCCAGCAGTTGCTTGCGAATATCGAAGTTACGGGCTTCCACTTTGCGCTGCGCACTCTCAATGCTGCGCGACACCATGCCAGCCTCAATCGGTTCACCCTCAGGCATTTGCAATCTGTCCATGATGGCTTTGACCCGCTCACCGGCAAATATGCGCATCAGCGAATCGTCTAGGCTAAGGTAAAAACGCGATGAACCTGGATCGCCTTGTCGCCCTGATCGACCCCTTAGTTGGTTATCAATGCGCCTAGACTCGTGCCTTTCTGTGGCAATGATGCGCAAGCCCCCTAGTGACTTGACCTTCGCATGTTCGATCTGCCAAGCGCTTCGATTTTCTTGAATTTTTATCGCTTTGGCATCTTCACCCAAACCCTCTTCAGCCTCGATGATAGAAATTCTTTTTTCTATATTGCCGCCCAAGACAATATCGGTGCCACGTCCCGCCATATTGGTGGCAATGGTGATGGAAGCTAATGCTCCGGCTTGGGCCACGATATCGGCTTCTTTTTCGTGCTGCTTGGCATTGAGCACTTGATGGGGAAGTCCTGCGGCGCTGAGCATGCCTGCCAGCAGTTCGGACAATTCAATAGAGGTTGTCCCCACCAATACAGGCTGTCCCTTACCATGGCACTCCCGAATGTCCTCTATGGCGGCTTTGTATTTTTCTTCTGTGGTTTTGTAAACCCTGTCGAGTTGGTCATCTCGTTTGCTGGGTTTATTGGGGGGAATGATGACAGTCTCTAGGCCATAGATTTCTTGAAACTCATAAGCCTCTGTATCGGCCGTTCCGGTCATGCCAGACAATTTGCCATACAAACGGAAATAATTTTGAAAGGTGATGGAGGCCATGGTTTGGTTCTCGGCCTGAATGGGCACACCCTCTTTGGCCTCCACCGCCTGGTGCAAACCATCGCTCCAGCGCCGACCTGACATCAATCGACCAGTGAACTCGTCAACGATAACAATCTCGCCGTTTTGGTTCACATAATGTTGATCGCGGTGGTAGAGGTGCTGGGCACGCAAAGCTGCGTACAAATGATGCACCAAACCAATATGCAAGGGGTCATACAAAGACGCACCCTCGGGCAACAAACCCATCTCGGAGAGTACTTTCTCGGCTTTCTCATGGCCCAGTTCAGTCAAATACACCTGATGCGACTTTTCGTCTAAGGTGAAGTCGCCAGGCTTGGTGACGCCCTCGCCTGTGCGCAGATCTAACTCACCTTCTTGACGGGTCAGGAATGGGACGACTTGGTTCATGGCCACATAAGTGGCGGTGTGGTCTTCGGCTTGTCCACTGATGATGAGTGGTGTTCGGGCTTCATCAATCAGAATAGAGTCAACTTCATCAACAATGGCGTAATTGAGGCCGCGCTGAACTCGGTCATGGGCTTCATAAACCATGTTGTCGCGCAAATAATCGAAGCCATATTCGTTGTTGGTGCCATAGGTGATGTCAGAGCGGTAAGCCGCTTGCTTTTCTTCACGGCTTAATTGAGACAAATTGATGCCCACACTCAGCCCTAGAAATTGGTAGAGCTGGCCCATCCACTGGGCGTCACGGTTGGCCAAATAGTCGTTCACCGTCACCACATGCACACCATTGCCGCTCAAAGCATTGAGGTAAACAGCCAATGTGGCGGTGAGGGTTTTGCCCTCGCCTGTGCGCATTTCGGCTATCTTGCCTTGGTGCAAAGCGATACCGCCCATCATTTGCACATCAAAATGACGCATCTTCATGACCCGCTTGGAGCCTTCCCTGACCACGGCAAAGGCCTCAGGCAATAGGCTTTCCAAGGTCTCGCCCTGCACAACACGTTGCTTGAATTCGTTAGTTTTTTGACGCAGGGCGTCATCATTCAGCTGCTCGTACTTGGCCTCTAGTCCATTGATACGTTCTAGGGTTTTGCGAAATTGCTTAAGGAGTCGCTCATTGCGACTGCCAAATATCTGGGTCAAAAGATTAAATGCCATGCCAGCGGTACATATGCGTACATTCCTTATGAATAAGGTTTAATTTTAACCTCTGAGCCA
>CAMDIP010000176.1 GCA_945899335.1 Bordetella parapertussis | reverse complement strand
ATCAGCCACATTCAAGACGAGTCGGACAAATCCGGTATGCGCTTGGTCATTGAATTGAAACGTGGCGCGGTGCCCGAAGTAGTGCTTAACAATCTCTATAAACAAACCCAGTTGCAAGACACCTTCGGAATGAACATGGTGGCGCTGATTGATGGTCAGCCGCGTCTGTGCAACCTGAAAGACCTGCTGTCCGTTTTCTTGTCGCACCGTCGCGAGGTGGTGACACGGCGCACCATCTTCAATCTGCGCAAGGCCCGCGAGCGCGGCCATGTGCTCGAAGGTTTGGCGGTCGCTTTGGCGAATATCGATGAATTCATCGCCATCATCCGCAATGCGCCCACCCCACCCGTGGCCAAAACCGAGTTGATGAGCAAGCCTTGGGACAGTCAGTTGGTGCGCACCATGCTTACCCGCGCCAAGGCCGATGGCAGCGTCATCAACGCTGATGACTACCGACCCGACGGCTTGGAAAAGCAATATGGCATGGGCAACGACGGTCTGTACCGCTTAAGCGACACCCAAGCCCACGAAATTTTGCAAATGCGCTTGCAACGCTTGACCGGCCTGGAGCAAGACAAGATCGTTAATGAGTACAAAGAAGTCATGGGCGAGATTGACGATTTGCTCGACATCTTGGCCCGTCCCGAACGTGTCTCCACCATCATCAGCGATGAGTTGTCTGCCATTCGCCAAGAATTCGGCCAAAGCAAGGTGGGCGCACGTCGCAGCCACATTGAGCACAATGCCCAAGACTTGGCCACCGAAGACCTCATCACCCCCACTGACATGGTGGTCACACTCAGCCACAGCGGCTACATCAAGAGCCAACCGCTCTCAGAATACCGCGCCCAAAAACGTGGCGGTCGCGGCAAGCAAGCCACCGCCACCAAGGAAGACGACTGGATCGAGCAACTCTTCATTGGCAACACCCACGATTACATCCTGTGCTTCTCCAACCGCGGTCGTTTGTACTGGCTCAAAGTATGGGAAGTACCCGAAGGTTCCCGCGGCTCACGCGGTCGCCCCATCGTCAATATGTTTCCCTTGCAAGAGGGCGAAAAAATCAATGTGGTGCTGCCCCTTACCGGCACGGCCCGCACCTTCCCTGCCGACCAGTATGTATTCATGGCGACCTCCATGGGCACGGTCAAAAAGACCTCGCTGGACGAGTTCAACAACCCCCGTAAGGGCGGCATCATCGCGGTCAATTTAGACGACAACGATTTCTTGATTGGCGCGGCCTTAACTGACGGCAAGCACGATGTGATGTTGTTCTCTGACGGCGGCAAAGCAGTGCGCTTTGACGAAAACGATGTGCGTCCCTTGGGTCGCAGCGCCCGTGGTGTGCGTGGGATGATGATTGAAGATAGCCAAAGCGTGATTGCCATGCTGGTGGCCGCGCAAGACATGCCCGCCCTGCCCGACGGCAGCGCAACTCCGGACATGGCCCGCACCAGTGTGTTGACCGCCACTGAAAACGGCTACGGCAAACGCACACCGATCGATGAATACACCCGCCACGGACGCGGCACCAAGGGCATGATCGCCATCCAACAATCCGAGCGCAACGGCAAAGTCGTGGCTGCCACTTTGGTGCATGGCGACGACGACATCATGCTTATCACCGACCGCGGCGTGTTGGTGCGCACACGGGTGAGCGAAATCCGTGAAATGGGTCGTGCCACCCAAGGTGTCACCCTCATCGGTTTGGACGAAGGTGCCAAGCTCTCGGGCATGCAACGCATTGTGGAAAACGATGCGCAAGCTGCCGCGGACGAAGCCGCTGCAGACGAAGTAATAGATGACAGCGCCAGCGACGCTGCGCCTGACGACGCCGCATGACACAAGACCCCGCACACGCCAAAGGTTTGGCCGATTTGCGGGTGCAGATCGACCAACTCGATGCGCAGTTGCTCACGCTCTTAAACCAGCGTGCACATTTGGCTGAATCGGTGGGCGACATCAAGCGCGCCGAGGGTTCGCCTTTTTTTCGCCCCGACCGCGTGGCGCAAGTGCTGGAAAAAATCCAATCCAACAACCTTGGCCCGCTGAAAAATCAACATGTGGCCTCTATATGGCGTGAAATCATGTCAGCGTGTTTGGCCTTGGAAGCGCCGCAGCGTGTGGCAGTTTTGGGGCCTGTGGGCACTTTTTGCGAGCAAGCGGCGATCGAGTTTTTTGGCTCTGCCGCCGAGCTGATTTACTGCAACAACTTTGACGAGGTGTTCCACGCTACCAGTGCGGGCACCGCGCAATACGGCGTGGTCGGCGTGGAGAACTCCACAGAAGGCGCGGTGGCGCGTTCACTGGATTTGTTCTTGCGCACCCCTGTTCATGTGATTGGCGAGGTCAGCCTGTTGGTGCGCCACAACCTGCTGCGCCAGTCGGCGTCTCTTGAAGGCATCGAGGTGGTGTTGGCACACCCGCAGGCTTTAGGTCAATGCCAAGAATGGCTGAACAAACATCTGCCCAACGCAGAGCGACGGGCAGTGGCCAGCAACGCCGAAGGCGCCCGCTTGGCCGCCACCCACCCCGAATGGGCTGGGCTGGCCAGCGAACGTGCCGCTTCTGAATTTGGCCTGCATGTGGTGGCCCATGCCATCCAAGACGAGGCCTACAACCGCACCCGTTTCGCCATCATTTCCTTGCCGCAAACCTTGGCCACGCCCCCTGCTTCTGGCAAAGACTGCACCTCCTTGGTGGTTTCGGTGCCCAATAAACCTGGTGCGGTTCACGACCTGCTGATGCCCCTCAAAGCCAATGGCGTGTCCATGACTCGCTTTGAGTCTCGCCCCGCCAAATCGGGCCAGTGGGAATACTATTTCTACATCGACCTCGATGGCCACATCAGCCAGCCCCATGTGGCCCAAGCGCTCAAAGAGTTGCAAGGCCTGTGCGCCTTTTACAAAGTGATTGGCTCCTACCCGGTCAGCGCATGAAGTTCAAGCAACTCGGTTTGGTGGGCTGCGGCCTGATGGGCGCGTCGTTTGCGTTGGCCTTGCAAGACAAGGGTTTGGTGCAACGCGTTGTGGGTTTCAGCCCCAGCGCCAGCACACGAGAAAAAGCTTTGCAACGCGGCGTTATTCAGCAGGCTGCTTACAGCGCCTCCGAGGCGGTGCAAGGTGCAGACTTGGTCTTGATTGCCGTGCCGGTCAGCCACACGGCCGCCTGTTTGAGCGAGATTGCACCCCATCTGCAAAAGAACTGTTTGCTGATGGACGTGGGTTCCACCAAGTGCGATGTGGTGGCCGCTGCACGCGCCGCTTTGGGCGACAAACTGCCCTGTTTTTTGCCCGCCCACCCAATTGCGGGCAAAGCCCAAGCAGGGGTAGACCATGCTGAAGCGACTCTTTACCAAGACCGAACCCTCATCCTGACGCCCTTGGCCCACAACACCCCAGCGCAAATTCAACAGGCCAACGCAATTTGGCAAGCTATCGGCAGCCGTGTGCACCAAATGACCCCAGACGCTCACGACCAAACTTTTGCGGCGGTGAGCCATGTGCCGCATTTACTGGCCTTTGCCCAAGTCAATGGTTTATTACAGCAAGCCGAAGGCGAGGCGTTCTTGAAACTGGCCGGTCCTGGGTTTCGTGATTTTTCGCG
>CAMDIP010000175.1 GCA_945899335.1 Bordetella parapertussis | reverse complement strand
TTGTCTAGCAGGCCTTGTTGCCACAAAGCCAGCGCGTCTTGGGCGTATGTCGATTGCAGTTGGGCCACTTGCTCGCTGTGAAATTTCAGTTCAGGCACAGCAGGCATGTGCTGCGCTGCCATCTCCTGAAACGACTTAGCGGCGGCGAGAAATGACTCGGTGCTGTTATCCCAAAGAGGGCTTGAAGGTGTGGGCATGGCAAGTGGGAAATAGCTTTGAAGTTATCTTATGACAAACCTCTTACAAGAAACTTCCAATCAGTCCAATAAACCGATGCCTGCCGCAAATCTGCCGGTTAAGCCATCGCGTCGGTAGGAAAAAAATACCGATGGGTTTGAAAAGGTGCACCAAGAAGGTGTGCTGTCGTTGCCTTCAATAGCCCCAACCGGCCACTTGGCCAATTGAAGACGAGCAAGCTGCGGCAAATCGCAGAGGTACTGTCCAGAGACAGCCAAGGGCTGAAACGCACAGGCAGACAAGGGGTCTTGAGCGACAAAAGCTTGGCGAACCTCTTCGCCCACTTCAAATGCCTGCGGGCCGATACAAGGACCCAGCCAAACTTTCACATCTTTCAAGGCAGCGCAACTGCGCAAAGCGCGGCGAGTTGCCTCCAACACCCCGCCTTGCCCTGACACGCCAGCCAAGCCACGCCAGCCCACATGGGCGGCGGCCACCACTTTCTTGGCTGGGCTGTAAAACAAAATAGGCAAACAGTCGGCCACCATGATGGTGCAAGCCACTCCGGCTTCGCTAGTAAAACAAGCGTCCGCTTGTTGACCATCAGGCGTGTCGTGATGCAGCTGCGCCACCACATTGCCATGAACTTGACGCATGAACACGGCGCGTTGGTGCAACTGAAAAGCCAGCAACTGGCGGTTGTTGAAAACCGCTTGGGGGTTATCGCCCACATGGTCGCCCAGATTGAAGCTGTCATAAGGTGACAAAGAACCTCCCCCAGCGCGGGTGGTGCAAAACACTTTAGCCCCTGACCACTGGGGCAACACGGGCAGGGTGTCAGGCTTCAAAGTCGGGGCAAGCTGAGGGTTGGGCAGCTTGAAAGCTTGGCAAGGCCATGCAGGTGTCAAACACTTGTAAAGTGCGTTCTAGGCCTCTCAAGTCCACTTTAAATCGCTTGGCATTGAAGATTTGTGGCACCAACACGCAATCTGCCATGCTGGGTTGGTCGCCATGGCAAAAGCGCCCCGTGGCAGGGTGGTGCAGTTGTTTATCGAAAGCCTCTAAACCCAAACGTACCCAATGGTGGTACCAAGTGTTTTTGGTGTCCTCGTCTAACGTCAAAGTCCCTGTGAGGTATTTCAAAACCCGCAGATTGTTCAAGGGATGAATTTCGCAGGCGATGGATTGTGACAAAGAGCGGACACGGGCTCGGCCAGTCGCATCGCTGGGCATCAAAGGACTTTGTGGGAACTGTTCATCCAAATACTCCATGATGGCCATGGACTGGGTCAGTCGCAAGCCATCGACTTCTAACACCGGTACCAAGGCATCGGCGTTGACTGCAGTGAATTCATCTTGCAACTGCTGGCCTTTGGCCAAGTGCACAGACACATAGTCATAGTTCAGGCCCTTTAGCGCCAAAGCAATGCGAACCCGAAACGAGGCGGAGGAACGAAAATAGGAATAAAGCTTCATATGCGTAGGATAAGCGTTTTGCTGAGCTTTGGGAGCGACGGTCTAATCGCTACACTCATGGCCAAATAACGTCCCCAAAAGAACCATCTTGCTGAAAAACCCTGTTAAACATTGTCGAAACTGCGGAACCGCGGTGCTGATGCGCCTGCCCGACGACGGCGACACCCGCCTGCGAGCGGTCTGCCCCGCTTGCCACACCGTTCATTACGACAACCCACTGAATGTGGTGGGCACCATTCCCGTGTGGGGAACGCAGGTGCTTTTGTGCAAACGCAATATCGAGCCGCGCAAAGGATTTTGGACCTTGCCTGCGGGCTTCATGGAACTGCACGAATCCTTGGCCCAAGGCGCGGCACGAGAAACCGACGAAGAGGCTGGCGCCCAGTTCGAGATTCAAGCGCTGTTCACGGTGATCGATGTGCCCAAGGTCGGGCAAGTGCATTTCTTCTTCCTCGCCAAGCTTCAAAGCGATCAGTTCAACCCCGGCCATGAAACCATGGAGGCCAAACTGTTTGAAGAAGCCGACATCCCTTGGGACGACTTGGCGTTTCGCACCGTTGGCGAGACTTTGAAGACGTTTTACGCCGACCGCGCTTCTGGCAAATTTGGTTTTCACCAGTTCGTTATCAGCTAGACCTGTCATTGCGAGGCCGTAGGCCGAAGCAATCTCTCGTCCGAAGCAACCTATCGTCCGAAGCAACCTATCGTCCGAAGCAACCTATCGTCCGAAGCAATCTCTTCCACGGCGAACGTCGCAGGCTCGGCCTCGCCTCCATGCTTGCACAACGTCGGCTACGGCCGACCTGCAACACTCGCCTTATGAGACTTACCAGGACTCAGTGAATATCGGTCATTGCAAAGAGCGCTGCGACGAAGCAAACTGCCGAATAGATTGTTTAACCTCTTTCGCAAAGACTGTGAGATTGCTCTTCATTTGCTCACAATGAATTGCCCACCGGACAAGGCACGGGGCGCAGGTCGGCCGCAGCCGACGTTGTGCAAGCATGGAGGCGAGGCCGAGCCTGCGACACGGGCAGATTGCTTCGGGGCGATGCCCCTCGCAATGACGGAAGGTTGCTTCTTCGCTACTTACCACCCAACCCCATGCTTCTTGTAATGACCTCTTTCATGATCTCGTTGGTGCCACCATAAATGCGCTGCACCCTTGCATCGGCATAGGCGCGTGTGATGGGGTACTCCCACATGAAGCCGTTACCGCCGTGCAGCTGCACACAAGCGTCCATCACCTTGCATTGCAAATCGGTACACCAATACTTCGCCATGCTGGCGGTGGCGGTGTCCAGCTTATCGAGCAGCAGCAACTCTGTGCATTTGTCCACAAACACCTGTGCAATTTGCACCTCGGTTTGCAGCTCGGCCAAGGTAAAGCGGGTGTGTTGAAACGCAGCCACCGCTTGGCCAAACACTTGGCGTTGCTTGACGTAGTCAATGGTCCAACCAATGGCTGCTTGGGCAGCGGCCACCGCGCCAATGGCGATTTGCAAACGCTCCCACGGTAGCTGCTCCATCAGGCAAATAAAGCCTTTGTTCAGCATGGCGTCTCCCCCTAATAAAGCCTCAGCAGGTAAACGCACGTTATCGAAAAACAGCTCGCAGGTGTCTTGCGCCTTGAGCCCCAATTTTTTCAGCGGCTTGCCTTTGGTGAAGCCTGGTGTAACTGCCTCCAGCAAGAACAGACTGGTTCCCTTGGCCCCTGCGGCTGGGTTGGTTTTGGCTACCACAATCACCAAGTCAGAGTGCCATCCATTGGTGATATAAGTTTTGCTGCCGCTGAGCACAAACGAGCCATCGGCTTGCGCCATGGCGGTGGTTTTGATGCCTTGCAAATCACTTCCAGCCGCCGGTTCTGTCATGGCAATCGCGCCGACCATGTCGCCTCGGGCCATGGCAGGCAAATAGCGCTGCTTTTGCGCCTGCGTGCCGTAGTGCTGGAGATAGGGCGCGACGATTTCGGT
>CAMDIP010000174.1 GCA_945899335.1 Bordetella parapertussis | reverse complement strand
GCGGCGGCACGGCATTACTATGGCCGCTCAGTTTCTCAGTTGAGCGCTGCCGAGGCCGCACGGCTGGCGGTCATGTTGCCGCGCCCCAAGTACTATGAAAAATTTCCTCGGTCTCCTTATTTGAATGACCGTGCTTCCACTATTTTGGCGCGTATGCCCATGGTCACACTGCCATGACAGAGCTTGTGCGTATTTTGGGCATAGACCCAGGCTTGCAATGTGTTGGGTTTGGGGTGATTGACAGCACTGGCAATCAATTGAGCTACGTGGCCAGCGGCACCATCACCACCACGCATTTGCCTCGCGACGATTTACCTGCGCGTTTGAATGTGATTTTCAATGGCATTGCGCAAGTGGTTGAGCGTTATGGCCCACATGAATCAGCAGTTGAAATTGTTTTTGTGAATATGAATCCGCAAGCCAGTCTGTTGCTCGGCCAAGCCAGGGGTGCGTGCTTAACGTCCTTGGTGCAACAAGATTTGCCTGTCACTGAATACACCGCATTGCAAATGAAGAAGGCGATTGCTGGTCACGGTAAAGCGGCGAAAGCACAGGTCCAAGAAATGGTGAAACGCTTGCTGAAGTTACCGGCTTTACCAGGACCCGATGCAGCCGATGCTTTGGGCTTAGCGATCACGCATGCGCATGCGCGTCACAGCACACGCCTTCGGGAATTAGGGACAAAAGCTACCAAGCAGGTGCGAGTTGGGCAAGACCCCGCGGTGCGCGTCGCTCGTCCTCGAAGCTAACGATTTCATACGCTTGGGGCTGGCTGAGTAACTCGCGCAGCAAGCGGTTATTCAAGGCGTGGCCTGAGCGAAACGCGCTATAGGATGCAAGCAGTGGACGTCCCAAGAGATACAAATCGCCCATGGCGTCTAGTATTTTGTGTTTCACAAATTCATTGTCGTAACGCAACCCGTCGCTGTTGAGCACTTTGTAATCATCCATGACGATAGCGTTGTCTAATCCGCCGCCCAAAGCCAAACCATTGGCGCGCATATGTTCTATGTCTTTTGAAAAACCAAAGGTGCGGGCTCTGGCAATGTCTTTGACGTAACTGCCGGTTTCTGTATCAAACTCAACCCGTTGCCCAGTGGCATCCACGGCGGGGTGTTGAAAGTCAATTTCAAAACTTAATTTGTAGCCATGGTGAGGCGTGAGTTTGGCCCATTTACGTTGCTCTGCCTCGCCCTCCATGACACAGACTTCGCTCAGCACACGAATAAAACGCTTGGGTGCGTCTTGCAAGACGATACCTGCGCTTTGCAAAAGAAAAACAAAAGAAGCGGACGAGCCGTCGAGGATGGGGACTTCTTCGGCTGTGATGTCCACATACAAGTTGTCAATGCCCAAGCCTGAGCAGGCCGACATCAAATGTTCTACCGTCAAGACTTTCACGCCTTGGGCAGAGATGGTGGAGGCCAAGCGCGTGTCGGTTACAGCAGTTGCGGTGACAGGTATTTCAACCGGATGACTTAAATCGACGCGTCTGAAAACTACGCCTGTGTCTGGCGGAGCAGGACGCAGACACAGCTCCACCCGTTGGCCGCTGTGCAGGCCAACGCCGACCGCGCGGGTAAGGGTTTGCAGGGTTCTTTGTTTGAGCACGTGTCGGATTTTAATCGGCTTGTTTACGCAAGAATGCTGGAATTTCGTAGTTATCCATGCCACCTGAGGACATGGCGTCAACTTTGGCGGCTGCTTGTGTACGGTCACGTGTTCGCCAAACGCTGGGCACATTGACATTGCCGTAGTCTGCTGGCGTTATTGCGCTTGGAATACTGCTGGCCATATGGCTGCTCTCTGTCATGGCGCTGTTTGGCATGATGGCTTGCGGTGCATAACCGACGTTGTCTGTGCCAGTGCGTTGAATGACAGTCAAGGGTGGGGCGATGCGCTTACCTGCATGCGCCAAACCTGTTGCCACAACTGTGACGCGAATTTGGTCGCCCAGCGACTCATCATAAGCCGTGCCATAAATCACATGGGCTTCAGAAGATGCAAAAGCGCGAATGGTATTCATGGCTTCGCGGGACTCGGCCAGTTTCAAACCACCTTTGGCTGCCGTGATGAGCACCAATACACCCTTGGCACCGGTCATATCAACACCTTCAAGCAAAGGGCAAGCCACGGCTTGCTCAGCGGCAATGCGTGCGCGGTCTGGTCCGTTGGCTGTGGCTGTTCCCATCATCGCTTTGCCTTGCTCGCTCATGACGGTACGAACGTCTTCAAAGTCAACGTTCACCAATGCTTCCACATTGATGATCTCGGCTATTCCGCCTACAGAGTTACGCAGCACGTCATTGGCATAAGCAAAAGCTTGGTCTTGGGTGACGTCGTCGCCCAACACATCCAGCAATTTTTCATTCAACACCACAATCAACGAGTCCACGTTTGCCTCTAGCTCGGCCAAACCAGCCTCAGCATTGGTCATGCGTCGACCGCCCTCCCAGTCGAATGGTTTGGTGACCACGCCCACAGTCAGAATGCCCATTTCACGCGCCACACGGGCAACAACGGGGGCTGCACCCGTGCCTGTTCCACCGCCCATACCAGCCGTGATGAAGACCATATTTGCGCCTTCGAGTACCTCACGAATGGTTTCAGTAGCAGCCTCTGCTGCAGACTGGCCACGCTCAGGTTTACTGCCTGCGCCCAAGCCGTTGTCACCCAGTTGAATCACGCGGTGCGCAGAACTCACCCGCAAAGCCTGTGCGTCGGTATTGGCGCAAATGAATTCCACACCACGCACACCGCTCTTGATCATGTGTTCCACAGCGTTACCGCCGCCGCCGCCCACACCAATGACACGGATTTGGGTGTCAGAGCTAAATTCGTTTTTTTCAATCATTTCTATGTTCATGTTTTTCTCCAGTTTTTGTGTTGTCTGTTTAACCGTTAATTCAAGCAATGTGTCAGCAGTCTTCACTGATGGGCGGCGCACCTCGAATACACGGTCGCCATCGACGGTGGCCGCCAAACAGACAGAATTCGTGTTGATGTTGGAAGTAAAAATGTGTTTTCATCATCAAAAGTTCCCCACAAACCAGTCCTTGACCCGCCCCATGGCTGTTTTCATGGAGCCATTTTTCTGAGCCACTCTGAATCCGCGCAAACGGGCTAAGCGGGCCTCTTCGAGCAAGCCCATCACTGTGGCAGCGCGAGGGTGAGAAACCATGTCTGACAGTGCACTGCTGTAGCGCGGAACACCGCGTCGCACCGCCTTCAAAAAAATATCTTCGCCCAACTCGATCATGCCGGGCATCATGGCGCTTCCGCCCGTAAGCACAATGCCAGACGAGAGAACTTCTTCGTAGCCAGAGTCACGCAACACCTGTTGCACCAAGGAAAATATTTCTTCGATCCGTGGCTCGATGACACCGGCCAAATTTTGGCGACTCAGCATTCTGGGCCCTCTGTCTCCCAGTCCAGGCACCTCGACTTGCACATTGGGATCAGCCAGCAGTTGCTTGGCAAAGCCAGACTCGACTTTGATGTCCTCCGCATCTTTGGTAGGCGTGCGCAGGGCCATGGCGATGTCGCTGGTAATCAAGTCGCCGGCAATTGGAATCACAGCGGTGTGCCGAATGGCGCCATTGGTGAAGATGGCGACATCGGTGGTACCCGCACCAATATCGACCAATGCCACACCCAGTTCGCGTTC
>CAMDIP010000173.1 GCA_945899335.1 Bordetella parapertussis | reverse complement strand
ATGTTGCGCGCTTTTAAATAACGCGCCATGGACACGTTGTCCATGGTGGCGTGTGCGGCGGTGCGAAACACATAACGGAAGGTGTTGTCTTCAAAAATGCGGGGCGTACCGCAGTCGTACAAAATCAAAAACTTCTTCAGTTCTTCAGCGACAGGCGCAACCGCCAAGCAGTCGCCTGAGCCCACATAGCCCACCACCACATCGACTTTGTCGCGCTCATACAGATTGCGCAACTCTTGCACCTGTTTGGTAGCACCTCCAGCTTCGTCCACGTAGATGACCTCGATGGGCATACCACCGATACCCGGCTTGTTGTAGGGTGCCGGAGCTTGTCCTTTGTTGAAAGCGTCCACCAAGACCTTGGCCCCATTGACGGCGGGTATGCCAAAACTCTCAGCGGCTTGGCCAGATAAAAAGCTGACGATGCCGATTTTGAAAGTTTCTTGGGCAAATGCGCTGTGGCTCAGCAAGGCCAACACAGAGGCGGTGAGTGTGCGGCGGGCAAGGGTGGTGATCATGGTTGTCTTCTCCAACGTGGAACAAGGTTGATTATTCTAGAAATGGCATGGTGTATCTGCTGAGGATACCGCTGAAGTCCTTGGCACTTAGGCGACACGCAATTTGTCAATGATGCCATTGAGCGCATCCAAAGAACCAAATGAGATCGCGACTTCGCCCATTTCCTCTATGCGGCCGTGTCGCTTGACGGTTTTTTTGATGCGAATTTCCACTTGCGCGGTGAGCAAGTCGGCCAATTCTTCTTCCACGCGCTTTAAGTCTCGTGACTTTTCTTTTTTGGGTTTTTGCGCCACCAAAGAAAACTCCGCACCAATTTTCTTAGCCAAACTTTCGGCCTCTCTGACAGAGAGTTTTTTCGCGCTGATTTGGTTGGCGGCGGTGATTTGGGCGGCTTTGTCCAAGGACAACAAGGCCCTGGCGTGGCCCATGTCCAAGTCACCGGCCATCAGCATGGTTTGCACGGGGTCGGCCAAGTTAAGCAAGCGCAAGAGGTTGCTGGCCGCACTGCGTGAGCGGCCCACAGCTTGGGCGGCATCCTCGTGGGTCAGGCCAAACTCTTTGATGAGGCGCTGCAAGCCTTGCGCCTCTTCCAAAGGGTTGAGGTCTTCGCGTTGCATGTTTTCAACCAAAGCCATGGCGGCGGCGGCTTGGTTGGGCACATCGCGCACCAACACCGGCACCTCGCTCAGGCCGGCCAGTTTGGCCGCACGAAAACGTCGCTCGCCAGCGATGATTTCATACTTGCCTGCATGGGCACCTGCCTTCACGATACGGACCAAAATCGGCTGCATGATGCCTTGGGCCTTGATGCTCTCCGCCAACTCGTACAAGCTCCCTTCGTCCATGCGGGTGCGTGGCTGGTAGACACCGGCCACCATGACGTCCAGCGACAAGGTAGAGGGTGCGCGATCGTCTGATGCTGTCGGGGCGTCACTGACAGTCGGGCCCAACAAGGCCTCGAGTCCTCGGCCAAGTCCTTTGATTTTTTTTGTCGCCATGCTTGTCCTGTGGGTCAAAAAGTTTCGAAACGCACGACAAGCTCTTTGGCAAAGTCGATAAACGCCACGCTGCCTTTGGCGCTGGGGTCAAACACCACGCAAGGCAAACCATAGCTGGGCGCTTCAGCCAAACGCACATTGCGCGGTATCAAGGTGTTAAACACCTTGTCGCCAAAGTGTGCTTTAAGTTGATCGCTCACCTGCATTTGCAAAGTGATGCGCGGGTCAAACATCACACGCAAAAGTCCGATGATTTTCAAATCATGGTTAAGGTTGGCGTGAACTTGTTTGATGGTGTTGACCAAGTCGGTGAGCCCCTCGAGTGCGAAATACTCGCACTGCATGGGCACGACGACGCCGTGTGCAGAGCACAGTCCATTGAGGGTGAGCAATGACAGGGATGGTGGGCAGTCTATAAGCACAATGTCGTAATCTGCATCGACTTGTTGCAACGCAAGTTTGAGTCTCATTTCGCGTTGCTCTAGACCGACCAACTCGACTTCCGCGCCCGCCAATTCACGGTTTGCGCCCAACACATGGTATTTGGCGGCATTGGGTTTGGCCGCGGCCTCGCCCCAATGGCTGCTGACACGCGCTTGCGCGATGGTGCTCTCACCCAGCAAAACGTCATACACGGTGTGTGTCAACTGGCGCTTGTCCACGCCCGAGCCCATGGTGGCGTTACCTTGCGGGTCTAAATCGACCATCAGCACACGCTGACCAATGGCGGCCAAAGCAGCTGACAAATTCACCGTGGTGGTGGTCTTGCCTACGCCGCCTTTTTGGTTGGCAATACAAAAGATTTTGGCCATGTTTATTTACTCAAGACAAGTTTCAAACCAAAGGCCACCAACAAGCCGCCACCGAATTTTTGCAAAACCCGACCAATCCACGGGCGCTGCTGGAGACGGGTTGACAAACGCTGAGCCAATAGGCAGATGATCAGGCCATAGAAAAACGTCAATACCGCCACCGTCAAAGCCATCACGCCAAAGGTCCATAGGCCAGCGTGTACTTGTGGGTCTATGAACAAGGGGAAAAAGGCCATGTAAAACATAATGGCCTTGGGATTAAGTAAGGTGATCCACAAAGATTGCCGAAAATAGTGTCCGGCGGTGATGTTGATCACCGGCGCATCGCCCTCTTTGCTGGTCCACATTTTGTAGCCTATGTAGGACAAATAGGCGGCGCCGAGCCATTGAAGCGCCTGAAAAAACTCAGGTTGGGTGGCCAAAACAGCTGCCACGCCCGCTACCGCCGCCCACATCAAAACCTGGTCACCAGCCATCACGCCCAAGGTGGCAGCCAAGCCGCCTCGCAAACCGCCCTTGGCGGTTGACGTCAACAAGGCCAAATTGCCAGGGCCAGGAATGGCCAAAAAAACAATGACTGCCAGCACAAAGGCGGGGTAGTCTGCAATACCAAACATGGGTAATCCTTTTGCGGGGAGGGCAGAGTGTAAGGCACGCCCCGCCCATTGGCGGATGAATGTGACTGTTTCACGTGAAACAATCGTTTGTTGCGTGGGGCCTTAGATGGCTTGTTTAGGCCGCATCCAGACCAAACAGCGCTGCGCATCAAGGTCTGGGACAGACAGCCGCTGCGTTTGAACCACCTCGATATCACTTGGTAAATGGATGATTTCTTCCGTTGGGACAACGCCTTTCATGGCCATCCAGCAACCGCCGGACGCCAAGCAAGCGCGTGAGCTGAGCACAAAATCCGCCAAGGAGGCATAGGCACGCGCACTCACCACATCAAATGTCTGGTTCAATAACTCAACCCTTGTGTGCTGGGCTTGCAGATTCGCCAAGCCCAAAGTGTGCGCCGTGCTTTGAATAAACGCGGTTTTTTTAGCCACGGCGTCGACCGCCAGCACCGTCAGGTCGGGACAGGCGATGGCCAAAACCACCGAGGGCAAACCGCCACCTGCGCCTACGTCCAACAGGCTTTTGGCGAAAGGCGCGGTTTCTTTCAAAGGCCGCACCACCGCCAAACAATCCAAAACATGCTGCGTCAACATATGCTCTGGGTCTTTGACCGCCGTCAGGTTGTAAACCCGATTCCATTTCTGCAACAGGTCTATATAGGTCAAGAGATGCTGGCACTGGGCGTCCGACAGATGCAAACCCAGAACTTCGGACCCCTGATGAAGACGCCGCTC
>CAMDIP010000172.1 GCA_945899335.1 Bordetella parapertussis | reverse complement strand
GTGGGTGACTCGCCGGTGGTGCCCACCACCCCTATGCAGTCCGTGCCTTGTTCTATGTGCCAATCAATCAGACGACGCAGTGCCGAGTAGTCGATGCTGCCATCTTCATGCATTGGCGTGATCAAGGCCACGATGCTTGCGCGTATGGGTTTCATGTAGGGTGGGGCATCAGATAGGTAAAGACCCGCATTCTAGCTTTTCTGAGCTGTTGGGGGTTCGCCTGCAAAGCGTTTGTCATTGCTGTCGTTGTTCACAGCCACGACCCGCTGAACATACCTGTCTGGCGAATGCAGGAACACATCTTCAAAGGCCACAATGCGCAGCGTTTTGCACAGCCACAAAAGTTCGCCGTGGTTCAAGAGGAATTCGGGGCGCGAAGGTTTGCCCACTGATTCGTTGCCGGCAGCAAAGGTTTCGTAAATCAAAATCCCATTCGGTTTCAAGCAGGCCAATAGCGCATTCCAAGTGGGTCGCCAAAGGTAGTTGGTTACAACCACTGCATCAAACTGGCGACCCGATAGGGGCCAAGCGGCGGTTTCCAAATCTGCGCATAAGACCTCGCCAAATGTTTTAGCGGTGAGAAGTGCGTTTTCATCACGGTCAACGCCAAAGACATCAAAACCTTGGCTTTGCAGCCATTGCATATGCCGACCGCTGCCGCAGGCCAAGTCCAGCACATGCGCGTCAGGGGGGATCAGGTGCGCCCAGCGCGTAAGCCAAGGCGAAGGGTCAGACAAAGCGGGGTGTATCAATGGGAGGAAGGGCGAAATTCTTTTTTCACGGCTTTCAAGGCTATTTGGTCGACCAGCCATGGAGCAATCAGTTTGAGCCAGCGGCCTACTTTGCCTTGTGCGGTCATGACCACTTCGCGCCGTCGACGCACCATGGCATAGATGATCAGCCTTGCACAGTCTTTGACGGGCATGGCTTTGTCTTCCATCAAACCACTTACGCCGGCGTTTTCGCCTTTAGCGTTGAGCCCGTGAACGCGGATATTGGTGGCCACCACCCCTGGGTAGGCAATGGTCACGCTCACTCCTGCATCCTTGACCTCGGCGCGAAGGGCTTCAAAAAACCCCGACAGCGCAAATTTGCTGGCGCTGTAAGCGGTACGTCCAGGCACACCGACCAAACCTGCCAAGGAGGACACCGCAACGATTCGGCCATGGCTTTGTTTCAAATAAGGCAAAGCGGCATGGGTGCAGCAAACCGCACCCCATAAATTGACCCGCATCAATTCTTCATACCAAGCCAAGTTCTCTGGCTTGACGTCTTCAAACAATGCATGCGCAGACACGCCAGCGTTGTTGATCAAAATATCCAAACTGCCCAGTTGGCTGACGGTGGTCTCGACCAAATGACGGCACTGCTTCTCGTCGGTGATGTCTGTGGGCATGATGAGGGTGCGAGCCCCCAAGGCCATGCAATCGGCGGCGACAGACTGCAGGCGTGCCGCATTGCGCGCGGCCAGTACCAACATGGCTTGCAAACCGTGCCGTCGCGCCAGTTGGCGTGCCAACTCTGCGCCTATGCCATCCGATGCACCGGTGATGATGATGTTGGGCATTTAGAAACACATCCACAGTTGGTCGGCAATACTTTGCGCAAAGTCGGGTTGCAGGTAGAGACTGAAAACCCAAGCCACGGCGCTGCTGGCGATCAGCCCAGTCCATAGGCGAAGATAGTGTTTCATGCCGCTTGGGGTACGCGGGTAATCGCCGTTTCACGCACGGGAAGGTTGATCAGGGCGGCAAACGCACTCAAAGCAATGGTGATGAACCATACTTGGTCATAACTGCCGGTCCGGTCGTAAATCAGGCCACCCAACCACACGCCCAAGAAGCTGCCGACCTGATGGCTCAGAAACACAAACCCGCTGAGCATGGACAAATGCGACACACCAAAAATTTGGGCAATCACAGCGTTGGTGACCGGTACGGTGGAAAGCCACAACAAGCCCATGGCTGCGGCAAAGATGTAAACGCTCAAAGGTGTGATGGGCAGGCTGATGAAAATGGCAATGATGATGCCTCGCGCCAAATAAATGCCCGAGAGGATTTTGTTTTTGGGGAAAACCTGTCCCAAACTGCCAGCGGCATAAGTACCCGCAATATTGAACAAACCGATCAGCGCCAAAGCGGTGCTGGCAAGTTGCGCAGACATGCCTTGGTCTTTCAAAAAACTGGGCAGGTGAACGCCGATGAACACCACCTGAAAGCCGCAGACAAAGTAACCCGCCATCAACAACTGAAAACTGCGGTAGCCAAAAGCCTCGCGCAGGGCTTGAACAATGCTTTGGTTGCGCAAAGGGGCTTGGCCCGCAGCAAAGCCTGGTTCGCGAAGGCCTAAGCTGAGGGGAAGGATGATCAATACGCCAACAGACAGCATCACCAGCGCTTGCTGCCACCCCCACTGAGTGATCAGCATGGACTCTGTGGGCACCATCAAAAACTGACCAAAAGAACCTGCGGCAGACACCACACCCATGGCCCAAGAGCGGCGCTCGGGCGGTATGTTGCGGCCAATCACGCCAAACACCACGGCGAATGTGGTACCTGCCTGCGCCGCACCGACCATCACACCGGCTGTGACGATCAGCCATGGAGGGGTGGCGGCATGGGCCATGCCCAACAGGCCCAATCCATAGGCCAGTGCGCCCACGATGATGACGCGAAAGGCACCGAAGCGGTCTGCCAACATGCCTGAGAAGACGCCGATCAAGCCCCAACTGATGTTTTGAACGGCAATGGCCATGGCGAAGTCTTCGCGGCCCCAGCCCATGGTTTGGGTCATGGGTTGCATCCACAGGCCAAAGCCGTGGCGGATACCCATGGCAACGCTGACGATCAAAGCGCCGCAGATCAAGACTTGCCACATGGGCAAGGATTTGTGTGTTTGCGTCATGTCATGACTGTAACGATTTTGGCTTTCATGCAGATCACGCCGCTTTGCTGGCTGTGGTTTCATCCAGTGGTGTCATCTTGTCTGTCTACAATCGCGCCCCATGGCAAGCAAACAACCTGAATATTCCGAAGGCTCGATCCGCGTCTTGAAAGGCTTGGAGCCAGTCAAGCAGCGCCCGGGCATGTACACCCGCACTGACAACCCCTTGCACATCATCCAAGAGGTGATCGACAACGCCGCCGACGAAGCGCTGGCCGGGCACGGCAAAAAGATCACGGTGCAACTGCACAGCGACGGCTCGGTCAGCATCGAAGACGATGGCCGTGGCATTCCGTTTGGCATGCACCCCGAAGAAAATGCGCCCGTCATTGAATTGGTGTTCACCCGCCTGCATGCTGGGGGCAAGTTCGACAAGGGCAAAGGCGGCGCTTACAGCTTTTCAGGCGGCTTGCATGGCGTGGGTGTCAGCGTGACCAATGCCTTGGCCAAGCGCATGGAAGTCACCTCCTACCGCGAAGGCCAAGTGGCTTACTTGGTGTTCTCAGGCGGCGATGTGGTGGAAAAACTCAAACTGCGCAAAGCCGAAACCGGCGACCGCCGCCAAGGCACGGTGGTGCGGGTGTGGCCGGATGCCAAATACTTCGAATCCGCCAACCTGCCTTTGCAAGAACTGATCCACCTCTTGCGCAGCAAAGCCGTGCTGATGCCGGGGGTGAGCGTGACCTTGGGGCAAGAAAAAGCCAAAGACAGCCAAACCTGGCTTTACAAAGGTGGCCTCAGCGACTATCTGACGCA
>CAMDIP010000171.1 GCA_945899335.1 Bordetella parapertussis | reverse complement strand
GTGGCGCTGCTCAAACCCGAGCGCATGGCCACTTTGGACCTGTTTCGATACATCCAGCATTTAAGTTTGAATAACCAGTCTTCACAGCGCTATGAAATTGAGTTTTGGAAAAAACTCTTTTACCCCTTAAGTTGTTTGGTGATGGTGATGTTGGCCCTGCCTTTTGCCTATTTGCATTTGCGCAGCACGCCCATTACCAGTGTGGTTTTCCTTGGGATTTTGATTGGCATCAGTTTTTTCTTGATGAACAACGTCTTCGGGCATATCGGTAACTTGAACGCTTGGCCCGCTTGGCTGGCTGCGGCCACACCCGGTATTCTTTATATGTTGATCTCTATGCTGGCATTCAGTTGGCTGGTGTTAAGACATTGATGCGAGCCATTGTGTTGTTTGCCCATGGGTCTCGCGACCCTCTTTGGCACCGTCCCATGCAAGCGGTGGCAGAGCGTGTGGCGGCGCGGCAAGCGTCGTTACCTGAAGATGCTGCTGGGCCTGTCGCCGTGGCTTGCGCGTATTTGGAGCTGAGCACCCCAAGCCTTTTGGATGCGGTGCAAGTGTTGGTTGAACAAGGTTGCACCCATGTGCGGGTAGTGCCTATGTTCTTGGGTGTGGGCAAACATGTGCGCGAGGATCTGCCCTTCATGCTGCAAGCTTTGCGTGAGGCGCATCCCCACGTGGCTTTTGAGCCCTTGCCTGCGGTGGGTGAGCACCCCGATTTGCTGGATTTGATGGCGAATATCGCGTTAGACGGCTGGCATTAGCCGTCATTGCGAAGAGCATAGCGACGAAACAACCCCACTAAAAAGGCATAATGAACGTCTTTCTTATACGAAAAACGCCATGAACCTGCATCAATTCCGCTTTGTGCAAGAGGCCGTGCGCCGCAACCTGAACCTCACCGAGGTGGCCAAGGCTTTGCACACCTCGCAACCTGGGGTGTCCAAAGCCATATTGGAGTTGGAAGAAGAGTTGGGCATAGAGATTTTTGGCCGCCACGGCAAGCGCTTGAAGCGCATCACCGAGCCGGGCGAGCATGTTTTGAAAAGCATCGAGATCATCTTGCGCGAGGTCAACAACTTGAAGCGCATCGGTGAGCAGTACAGCACGCAGGACTCAGGGACTTTGTCCATCGCGACCACCCACACCCAAGCCCGCTATGTGCTGCCCGTGCCTGTAGCCAAGCTGCGCAGCGCCTACCCGAATGTGAACATCAGCCTGCACCAAGGTGCGCCCGACCAAGTGGCCCGCATGGTGATGGACGAGACCGCCGAAATTGGCATCGCCACCGAAAGCCTGTCGGACTACCCCGAACTCATCACCCTGCCCTGTTACGAATGGCAACACGTGCTGGTTCTGCCCAAAGACCACCCGCTGGCCCAGGTCGAGCAACTGGAACTGGCTGACCTTGCAAGCGAACCCATCATCACTTACCACCCCTCTTTCACAGGCCGCACCCGCATCGACAAAGCCTTTGCGGCAGCGCACCTGACCCCGCGCATCGCTTTGGAAGCCATTGACTCGGACGTCATCAAAACCTATGTGCGGCTTGGTTTAGGCGTGGGCATCGTGGCCGAAATGGCAGTGCGTGACATCACCGACACCGACTTGGTGGTGCGCCCTGCCGGCCGTTTGTTTGGCCATAACTTGGCGCGGATCGCGTTCAAGCGCCATGCGTATTTGAGGCAGTTTGTGTATGAGTTTGCACAGTTGCTCAACCCCGAGTTGAATGCGCAGAAGATTGCGGAGTCGGTAGCGAGGTGATTGCTTCGGTTTGCTCGCAATGATGATGCTCATTAACCTCAATGATTCAACTGCCCCCAGGCTTTTTCCAACCGCTTCACGCTCACCGGCTGCGGCGTTCGCAACTCCTGAGCAAAAAAGCTCACCCGCAGTTCTTCCAATAGCCATCTGAATTCCAGCATCCGCGCATCCGTTTGGCCTTTGCGATCAGCCACCAAGCGCCAGTACTTTTGTTCCAAGGGTTTCAGCTCGGCCAAACGCAGGGCGTCACGTGCGGGGTCGGCGCGGTACTTGTCCAGGCGCAAAGTGATGGCCTTCAGGTAACGCGCGCAGTGTTGCAACTGTGGCCACGGTGTGGCGACAAGGAAATTTTTGGGCAGCAGGCGTTGCAGTTGTTGGGCGCAGTCGGCGGTGGCGTCAGGGGCGTTTTTGGTGTCTTTGATCTTTCGGGTGGCCACGCCAAACTCCAGCAGCACGCCGCCAGCGAGGCGCGCCACCTCGTTGGCAATCAGCGTCAGCCGTCCCCGTCCCTCGTCAACGCGGCGCTTGAAACTGGCATCGTCCTTAGGCAACGGCTCCACCAAGAAGGCGCGGTCTATCGCCACATCTAGTATTTGCTGCTTCAGCTCTTCAGCGGTGCCTAGGCCCATATAGGCCACCGACATTTTTTGCAGGTCGGGGATGTTTTTCTCAAGGTACTTCAGGGCTTCTTTGATTTGCAGCGCAAACAGGCGGGCAAGTCCTTTTCGGTTTTTGGCGGCGGCGACGTCGGGTTCGTCAAACACCTCGATGCAGACGGCGTCTCCCATGTCCACCAGTGCAGGAAAGCCCACCAAGGTTTGGCCGCCTTTGCTGATTTCCATCAACTCAGGCAGTTCGCCGAAGGCCCAGGTGGTGTGGGTCATCGCGAGACTTTCTTTCGTCATCGCGATGTGCGAGGCACCGTGGCGATCTGGAGATTGCTTCTCTTCGCTCGCAATGACGGTAGTTTGCTTCGTTTCGTTCGCAATGACGGGTCGCAACTGCGCCAAGGCCTGAAACGCACCCCGTGCTTGAGCGCCAAGTTCGGATTTCAGCGCACCCAGGTTGCGGCCCATGCCCAGTTGGCGGCCATGCTCGTCCACCACTTTGAAGTTCATGAAAAAGTGGGCGCTCAGCATATCGAGCTTGAAGTCGTTGCGCTTCACATCTAAGCTGGTTTCATCACGCACTTTTTTCAGCAGCACGTCGGTCAATCCGCCCGCACCAAACAGTTCGGGGGTGGACAACTCGGCAGCCAAGCGACTGGCACTCTCTGGTAGGGGCACAAAGCGTGAACGGGGTCGCTGCGGCAAGCTTTTCAAGAGCGCCTGAATTTTGTCTTTCAACATCCCAGGCACCAACCACTCGGCACGGTCTTCACTGACTTGGTTCAGAACAAACAGCGGCACGGTCACGGTGACGCCGTCTTTGGCGTCGCCAGGCTCATGCAAATAGATGGCTTGGCAATCGGTGCCACCCAAGCGAACCATCTTGGGAAAGGCCTGCGCGGTGATGCCCACGGCTTCATGGCGCATCAGGCTTTCGCGGGTCATTAGCAGCGGCTCTGATTTGTCGCCAGCACTAAAGCGGCGGCGCAGTTCCTCGCGGTGCCATCGCTCAAGGGTTTTGCAGCTGCACACATCCTCGGGTAAATGCTGCTCGTAAAACGCTTGGATCATGGCCTCGTCTACCAACACGTCTTGGCGGCGCGACTTGTGTTCCAGCTCCATCACCTGCGCGATTAACTTCTTATTGGCAGCCATGAAAGCCAAGGGCGTTTGCCACTGCGCGTCCACCAGCGCCTCGCGGATGAAGATTTCCCGCGCCAGCGCAGGGTCGGCCTTGGCAAAAGGCACTCGCCGCCCGCTGTAGACCACCAAGCCATAGAGGGTGGCTCGCTCAAAGGCCACCACGTCGCCGTGCCGCGCTTCCCAGTGCGGGTCCAGCA
>CAMDIP010000170.1 GCA_945899335.1 Bordetella parapertussis | reverse complement strand
GCTGCGGCAAGCACCTTGACCTCTACGCCAAAGTCACGCAGTTTTTTCTCTATCAAACGACTGGTGAACTCAATCGTTTCTGCGTCCACAGGGTCTAACTTGAGCTGCGAGGCGTCAAGCAACTCCACCTGCGGCAAGCGGGAGTCGGGTAAATCATTGAACAGAGGTTTTTGCCGCTCACGCGCAACACGCTCACTTTTGGGAGGCGCTGGTTCGGGTTCGACAACAATACGCACAGGGTGAGCGGGTATGTCTGCATTCTCATCACGCTCCCACACCATGTCTTTTTCACGGGCGCGGGCGGCTGCTTCTCCCAGAGCCAAGTCTTGGGCAATTTCACGTTTTTCGCGCTGCTGTTCAATCAGGCCATCAATCGCAGAGCCCATTTTTTCAGCGAGCTGAATCCAAGAAAAACGAAACACCCAAGACAAGCCAATGACCATGAAGACAATGAAAATCAAACCTGAACCATTGAAGCCAAGCCAACTGTTGGCGGTACTGCCCACCAAGTAGCCCAACACACCACCCGCATGGTGGCCGGGCAATAGACTTTCAAAGCGATAAAGGCGGGTGAACTCCAAGCCTGTACTTGAGAGCAGCAACATCACCAAGCCGCTCCAAAACGCCCAGCGCGTCAAGCGCCAAATATGAGGGTCGGCCACCACCTGTTCTTCGCTGCGCAAGCGATTGGCCAAGGCGGACAACCAACTGACCAAGCCTGCCAAATAGCACCAAAATACCGAATAGCCCAGCAAGAAAAAAGACAAGTCGCTAACGGCTGCACCAATTCGCCCACCCCAGTTGCGAATATGGGGGTTAGAACCCGAGGTTGTCCAAGCGGGGTCCAGTGCAGAATGGCTGACGATGGCCAAGAGCCAAAAAAGCAAAACCACAAACCCGACGGCCAAGGCAATTTCTTGGATAAATCGCTGCCAACCCGTCATCTCGGGTGGCTTTTCACGGGTATTGTTGAGGGTGTGTAACGAGTAAGTCATGACAGAAGCTAAGCTTAACAGGAGCGTGCAAGCAGACAATGACGGCAAGCCCTAAAATTACCGCTTCCCGTGAGACACTTTTGCTCACGCTCTAGGCTCTGACCCACCCATCCCATGACCTCCCCCCAACACAGCAAAGTTCTTATTTTGGGCTCTGGCCCTGCCGGCTACACCGCCGCCGTTTATGCCGCCCGCGCCAACCTTCAGCCCACGCTCATCACCGGCATGGCCCAAGGCGGTCAATTGATGACCACCACCGATGTGGACAACTGGCCGGCCGATGTCCATGGTGTGCAAGGTCCCGACCTGATGCAACGGTTTTTGGAACACGCTGAGCGCTTTAACACCCAGATGGTGTTTGATCACATCAACAAGGTCGATTTCTCCAAGCGTCCATTCACTCTGATGGGCGACAGTGGCACTTACACCTGTGACGCCCTCATCATCGCCACCGGCGCCTCGGCCAAATACTTGGGCCTCCCCTCAGAGCAGTCGTTCATGGGACGTGGCGTCTCGGGCTGCGCCACCTGCGATGGTTTTTTCTACCGCGAACAGGTTTGCTGCGTGGTCGGCGGGGGCAACACCGCAGTCGAGGAAGCGCTCTACCTCTCCAATATCGCCACCAAAGTCCACCTGATTCACCGCCGCGACAAATTCAAGGCTGAGGCCATCATGATCGACAAGCTCATGGACAAGGTCAAGGGTGGAAAAATTGTGCTGGAAGTTCACAGCGTGCTTGACGAAGTTTTGGGCGATGCGTCGGGCGTGACCGGTGTGCGCTTGAAAAGCACTTTGGACAGCAGCACCCGCGATTTGGCGGTGCACGGCTGCTTTATTGCCATTGGCCACCAACCCAACACCGGCATTTTTGAAGGCCAGTTGGCCATGAAAGACGGCTACATCATCACGCAAAGCGGCTTGCAAGGCATGGCCACGCAAACCAGCGTGCCCGGTATTTTTGCGGCTGGGGATGTGCAAGACCATATTTACCGCCAAGCCATTACCAGCGCGGGCACGGGTTGCATGGCGGCCTTGGATGCACAGCGCTTTTTGGAGCAATAAAGCCTATTTGAGGCCCCTCAGGGGTTTCAGGCTACAATGGTCGGCTCTGAGGATTAAATCCAGGGGATACCGCCCCCCACTTGGCGAGGTCAAGCCTGACCACTTTTGCTTGTTAGGCTGTTATTTAAAGGAGTGTCTGAATGGCACGCGTATGTGAAGTCACGGGCAAAGGCCCCATGGTCGGAAACAATGTTTCCCACGCCAACAACAAAACCAAGCGTCGTTTCATGCCCAATTTACAGTACCGCCGTTTCTGGGTGGAAACTGAGAACCGTTGGGTGCGTTTGCGCGTTTCCAGCGCTGCATTGCGCTTGATCGACAAAAAAGGCATTGACGTCGTGCTCGCAGACATGCGCGCTCGCGGTCAAGCTTAATTTTTTTACCGACTTCGAAAGGACTTCATCATGGCTTCCAAAGGCGGACGCGAAAAAATCAAGCTGGAATCAACTGCTGGTACCGGTCACTTCTATACCACCAGCAAAAACAAGAAAACCATGCCCGAGAAAATGTCGATCATGAAATTTGATCCCAAAGCTCGCAAGCATGTGGAATACAAAGAAATCAAGCTGAAGTAATTCAGTCATTGACACAAAAAACCCGCCTAGGCGGGTTTTTTGTTGCCTAAGCGTTAATGTCTCCAGCGGTAATAGCCCAAGCCAAAATTAAAGGTGAATGGCAAAGGGTTGCTGTAATAGTACGGTGGCGAATACGGCAGAACATAGACGGGGTTGGTCAACACCTGCTGTGGGGCTTGCAAGTAAATCACTTGCGGCGCTGGTGGCAAAGGCGGCGAAGGTGTTGAGGCTGAATAGGTAGGCGAGATTTGTAATGTCACAAAAGAGCCCGGGTCGTAGGGCATTTGAACGGTGTATTGCTTGCCTGCAAACTCGTAAACCACATTGAAAGCGGTATACATGACGATCTCGCCTTGGCTGTTGACCGTGTTAGAAGGTACCCACGTGGGCGTGCTTAAGATGACCCTGGCTTGCTCTTGGGACCAGGCACTGGACACACACACAAAGGCCATGCCCATCAGAAATCGAAAAAATAAACGCATAAATTGCCTTGCGGTTTTGCTCACTTAATGAAGAAGAGAGTCTTCTGCTTTTTCAGCCAGCATGATGGTGGGCGCGTTGGTATTGCCACTCACCAAGGTCGGCATTGCCGAAGCGTCAATCACCCGTAAACCCGGTATGCCTTTGACCCGCAACTGCGCATCCAGCACCGCCATGGGGTCATGTGCAGCACCCATTTTGCAAGTGCCCACGGGGTGGTAAATCGTGTCAGCACGCTCACGGATATAGCCCTCCCATTGCGCGTCGGTTTGTATGTCTGCGGTGTAAATTTCTTTGCCTCGGTAGGATTGCAGAGCCGGTGCTTGCATGATGGTGCGCAATTTTTTGGCACCATCCACCATCAAGGCTGTGTCTCTGTCGTCGCTCAGAAAAGCCGGGTCTATCAAGGGCGCATCTAAAGGGTCACGGCTTTGCAGGCGGACACTGCCTCGCGAGTGCGGCCTGAGCACACACACATGGCAGGAGTAGCCATAGCCCCAATGCAGGCGTCGGGCATGGTCCTCAACACGTGCTACTACAAAATGAAATTGGATATCAGGTCGCGTTGCATCTGGCGCACAGCGCACAAAAGCGCCTGC
>CAMDIP010000169.1 GCA_945899335.1 Bordetella parapertussis | reverse complement strand
TGGGGCAGGTGTCGGCGCAGATGCAAGAAACCGCTGGGGTGTTTGCTTAAGGTGTTAGCGGTGTGAAGCGGGGCTGCTTCACGCCATCAATCACCACTGTTTCGGTGAACATCGCAAACGGTCGAACCCACAGACCCCGTTCACCGTATTCGGCGCGGTACAGTACCAAAGGCTCTAGGGTTTCGCTGTGGCGCACCACGCCCAGCACTTCATAAGGCAGGCCTTTGTAGTGGGTATAGGGGCCCAGGGGCATAGTGGGCAGGGGGGATAGGTCGGTGTCGGACATGGCAGCTAAGCATATAGCTTTTTAGCAAAGCCGATAATACTTGTATGCATCCAAAAGCCTTGTTAGACGCTTGCACCGAACTCACCCGTTTGCTGCTTCGCTTTGACCACCCTGCTGACAGCGTGGTTTCCAAATACTTTCGTGACCAACGCAAACAAATGGCCCTGGGCCCGCGCGAGCGTGGCGTGTTGGCTGAAACCGGCTACAACGTGTTGCGCCAAAAACTGCGCTTTGAGCACTTGGCCAAGTCGGGCACCGGTGTGAAAGAACGCCGACTTGCCATTCTGGGTTGGGCCGCTTACCTTGACGCGCAAGCCAAGTTGCAGCAACCCCAAGCCATCCATGGCGACCGCGGTTTCATGAAAGCCGCCATGAGCGAGATGGAGTTCAAGTGGTTGGCCGATTGCGACGCCGCCACCGATGACGCTTTTCTAGCGCCCCACAAACACAATCTGCCGCCTTGGTTGGCGGAGGCTTTAGAGGCGCAATTGGGCGAGGAGTTTTGGCCTTTGGTGGATAGCTTGCAGCACACCGCTGGTTTGGATGTGCGTGTCAACACGCTGCTGGCCAAACGTGCTGATGTGCAGGCCGAGTTGGTCGCACATGGCATCGCGGTTGTGCCCACGCCTTTCTCTCCTTGGGGTTTGCGCATGAATGCCAAACCCAACCTCAGCAAGCTCGCGCTGTTTGAAAAGGGCTTGATCGAAGTGCAAGACGAGGGCTCGCAGTTGTTAGCGCTTTTGGTCGACGCCAAGCGCGGCGAGATGGTGGCCGATTTTTGCGCGGGTGCAGGCGGCAAAACCTTGGCGCTGGGCGCATCCATGCGCAACACCGGTCGCTTGTACGCGTTTGATACCTCGGCCCACCGCTTAGATGCTTTGAAGCCGCGACTGGCCCGCAGTGGTTTGTCCAATATTCACCCCGTAGCGATAGCCCATGAACGCGATGAGCGCATCAAGCGCTTGCGCGGCAAGATGGACCGCGTGTTGGTGGATTCGCCTTGCACCGGCTTGGGTACTTTGCGTCGCAACCCTGACTTGAAATGGCGGCAGACCCCAGAAGCTGTGGCCGAACTCAGCGTCAAACAAACCGCTATCTTGGCGAGTGCAGCGCGGTTGCTCAAACCCGGTGGCCGTTTGGTCTATGCCACTTGCAGTTTGTTACCTGAAGAAAACGAGCAGATTGCCCAAGCATTCAGCGTTGCACATCCAGATTTCAAGCCTTTGCCCGTCAAGGATTTGTTGACTGAGCTTGATGTGGATCAAGCATCGACTTTGTGCACCGCTGATGATTTGTATTTGCGCTTGTGGCCGCATTGCCATGCCACCGATGGGTTCTTTGCAGCTGCATGGGTGGCAGCATAAAATCAGCTGGCTTATGACATAAAGGATTGCTATGGTTTTGCCCTCTTGGCCTTGGTTGGATGCAGTGTTGAATTGGCTTGCCTATGGCACATGGCAGCTAAGTGGCTGGCAGTTGGTGCTCTTTACGCTGGCCATGACCCATGTCACCATTGCAGCGGTCACCATTTACCTGCACCGTCACCAAGCGCACCGCTCACTCGACTTGCATTGGCTACCAGCACATTTCTTCCGCTTTTGGTTGTGGTTGACCACGGGCATGACCACCAAGGCATGGGCATCTATTCATCGCAAACACCACGCCAAGTGTGAGACCGAGGACGACCCGCACAGCCCGCAGGTGTTTGGCATCAACAAGGTTTTTTGGCAAGGTGCTGAGCTGTATGGCGTGGAAGCGGCCAACGAAGAAACTTTGCGAAAGTACGGCCACGGCACGCCTGACGATTGGCTAGAGCACAATGTTTATTCGCGCTTTACTTGGCAGGGTGTGGGGCTGATGCTCATCATCGACTTGGCCTTGTTCGGCGCCATTGGCGCGACCATCTGGGCGGTGCAAATGATGTGGATCCCTGTCACCGCAGCCGGTGTCATCAACGGCATTGGCCACTATTGGGGCTACCGCAATTTCGAAGCACCTGACGCCAG
This sequence comes from Bordetella parapertussis, assembly GCA_945899335.1. Taxonomy (GTDB): domain Bacteria; phylum Pseudomonadota; class Gammaproteobacteria; order Burkholderiales; family Burkholderiaceae_C; genus Limnohabitans. The sequence goes on along the minus strand of CAMDIP010000169.1, from coordinate 1,532 downwards.
CACCAATATCTCGCCTTGGGGCATCCTCATTGGTGGTGAAGAGTTACACAATAACCACCACACCTACCCCACGTCAGCCAAGTTATCCGTCAAGCCCTATGAGTTTGATATTGGTTGGTTGTACATCCGTGTGCTGGCAACCTTGGGCTTGGCCAGCGTGAAAAAGACGCCCCCTAAACTGCACTACGCCGATACCAAGCCAGTCGCCGATGAAAAAACCTTAGAAGCCTTGATTGCCAACCGCTATGAGGTGATGGCTGGTTTTGCCAATCAACTCAAGATGGCGTTAAAGCAAGAGGTGGCCAGCCTGCCCAAGTTGCCGACCGACGCCGTGTTGGTCGCTGCCAAGCGTTGGATGCACCGCGATGAGCTGCAAGTGCCGGAGCAATTCCACACACTTTTGGCGCAAGCCCGTGCAGCCTTGCCCGACGTGGACACCATGGTGCGTATGCGCGAGGAGTTGCGTCAGCTTTGGCTCAATACCCATGCGACACAGGCGCAGTTAGCACTGGAATTGCAAACTTGGTGCAAACGTGCGGAGGAAAGTGGTATTGCTGCCTTGCGCGATTTTTCTTTGCAATTGCGCGCTGCGCGAATGGGATGACCGCTCCCCAGTTTGACTATGTGATTGTGGGTGGCGGTTCCGCTGGTGCCACCTTGGCTAACCGATTAAGTGCCGATGCTCGCGTTACTGTGTGTTTGTTAGAGGCTGGCGGCGATGGCCGTGATGTGTTGATCCGCGCACCGATGGCAGCGGCCATCATGCTGCCTGGCAAGCCTTTGAAGGTCAACAATTGGGCTTTTGAAACCACCCCCCAAGTTGGCCTGAAGGGGCGCCGAGGCTACCAACCCCGCGGCAAAGCTTTGGGAGGCTCTAGCGCCATCAACGCCATGTTGTATGTGCGTGGCCAGCATGAAGACTACGATGGCTGGCGTGACTTGGGCTGTGAGGGCTGGGGCTTTAACGATGTATTGCCCTACTTCAAGCGCTCTGAAAACAACCAGCGTGGCAACAGCGAATGGCACGGCACAGGCGGGCCTTTGTCGGTGGCGTTTCAGCAGTCACCCCGTCCGATTTCCGAGGCATGGATGGAAGCGGCGCAGCAGTGCGGCGTTGCTCTGAACGAGGATTTCAATGGCGCTAAGCAAGAAGGTGCTGGCTTGCATCAGGTCACCCAGTTTTGGGATGACCAGCGTATTGGGGAAAGGTGTTCAGCAGCAGCCGGTTATTTACACCCCATCATGGCCCAGCGCTCTAATTTGACTGTCATAACGGGTGCCCACGCCACTGAATTGTTGTGGACGGACAGGCGTATCACAGGTGTGAAATACCGTCGCGGACAACAGACGCTGGAGGTTCATGCCCAAGCCGAAGTCTTGCTTTGTGCTGGCACATTTCAATCGCCTCAGTTACTTATGCTGAGCGGCATAGGCCCAGGCGATCATTTGCAGTCTCTGGGTATCGAGGTGAAACAACATTTGCAAGGCGTAGGTGCCAATTTGCAAGACCATTTGGACGTCACTTTGGCTTA
>CAMDIP010000168.1 GCA_945899335.1 Bordetella parapertussis | reverse complement strand
ATTGTGTTCTTTGAAAATCCACACTGAACAAGCTGAGGTTTTTTAACCAGCAGACCAATTAGGTTTTCGCTTGTCCAAAAAAGCTTGAAAGCCTTCTTGAGCGCTGTCTTCCATCATGTTGCAAGCCATGGTTTGTCCCGCCAACTGATACGCCGCGCTCAAACCCATCTCCAACTGTTGGTAGAACAAGGCTTTACCTAAACGAACTGCAGGTTCAGGTTTGGCTGCGATCTTGAGGCACAACTGTAAAACCGCCTCAGCCAATTCATCGGCTTGCACCACTTGGTTGATCAAACCGCGCTCTTTGGCGGTATCTGCATCGATAAAGTCGCCGGTTAAAAGCATTTCCATGGCCTGCTTGCGGTGCATATTGCGGCTCAATCCCACGCTAGGGGTGGAACAAAACAAACCATAGTTGATGCCCGACACCGCAAACTTAGCTTCTTGGCTCGCGATGGCCAGATCACACATGCTGACCAACTGGCATCCCGCCGCAGTGGCAATGCCCTGTACTTCGGCAATCACGGGCTGAGGCAGCGTTTGAATACGCACCATCATGCGGCTGCATTGTGCAAACAATTGGGAGTAGAAATCGTGGTCAGGGTGGGTGCGCATTTCTCGTAAATCGTGTCCGGCGCTGAAGGCGCGGCCCCCTGCAGCAATCACCACCACCCGACAAGATGCGTCTTGCGCCAGAGTTTGTAGAGCCTCGTCCAAGGCGCTGAGCATCTCGCTTGAGAGGGCATTGAAGCTATCGGGACGGTTGAGCACCAAACGCGTCACGCCGACTGAGGGCGATTCCCTTAAAACCCAATCGTTCATGGTGTATCTTCTCCTGTGAAACCTGTCTTTTCCCTGCACCCATGCCACTGCCACCCATACAGCCACCCTTGATTTATCTTGGGGCCAATGATCCGCTGCCAGACCCCTCGACGGCCTGGGATGGCTCTCATGGTGTGGAGGGCTTACTCGCTGCAGGCGGCGGACTCTCTGTGGAACGTCTTCGGGAAGCTTACAGCAAAGGCTGCTTTCCTTGGTTTAGCGAGGGGCAGCCCGTGCTGTGGTGGAGCCCTGACCCACGAATGGTCTTGCAGGTTGCGCATTTCCGCTTCCACCGCTCTCTGCGGCAATGGATGAAGCTGCATAAAAACTGGGAAATCCGCATCGATACTGCTTTTGATAAGGTGATAGAGCATTGCGCCAATGCGCCTCGCCCTGGACAAAACGGCACATGGATCGTGGCCGACATGGTCAGCGCTTACAAGGCCTTGCATACCGCTGGTTTTGCCCACAGCATAGAGACTTGGATTGATGGGCAACTATGTGGTGGGCTTTACTGCGTCAGCATAGGACATGCTGTGTTTGGTGAATCCATGTTCAGCTTGGTACCCAATGGCTCCAAAATCGCTTTGGCCGCGTTGGTGGCTTTTTGCAAAACGAACCATGTGAGCATGGTGGACTGCCAACAAAATACCCCCCACTTGGCTTTAATGGGAGGAGGCGAGATGCCCAGACTTGAGTTCCTTGACCATATCCTGCTTGCACAAGCACTCCCCCCATTGCCTTGGCATTTCGACCCTTTATACTGGGATGTACTTTCAACTCCTATTGTTTCGCCGTGACCCACCTCAAGGATTTGCCGCTTCAATCGTTGCAGTTTTATGCAACAGCGCCCTACCCTTGCAGCTACTTACCCGATCGACAGGCCAGGTCGCAGGTGGCCACCCCCAGCCACCTGATCCACAACGATACCTATTCTGAATTGGTTGCCAAAGGCTTTCGCCGCAGCGGCATGTTCACCTACCGCCCTTATTGCGATGGTTGCCGTGCCTGCGTGCCTTTGCGCGTCAAGGTCAATGATTTCAAGCCTACACGCAGTCAGCGCCGAGCTTTAAAGCAGCACGAGGATTTGCAGTCGCGAATTTCAAAATTGGTTTATGCCCCCGAGCATTACCAGCTGTACCTTGCCTACCAAAATGGCCGCCATGCAGGTGGCGGCATGGACCAAGACAGCGTAGAACAGTACACCCAATTTTTGTTGCAAAGCAGAGTCAACTCGCGCTTGGTGGAGTTTCGAAGCCCCGACGCTGAGACGCCCGATGGTGCTTTGCGCATGGTGTCTATTCTGGATGTCCTGAACGACGGACTCTCTGCGGTTTACACCTTTTACGACCCCTTGGCCGCCAAAGGCTTGGGAACCTATTGCATTCTGTGGCAAATTGAACAAGCCCGCGAGTTAGGCTTGCCATATGTGTATTTAGGCTACTGGATCAGCCAAAGTACCAAGATGAACTACAAAGCCCAGTTTGGCCCCCACCAAGTACTGATCGAAGGTGAGTGGGAAGACGTCTGAAACCGGTCTTGTAAGATATCGCCATGCGAAAAGTAACAGCAGGCCATGTCCCTTCTCCCTCCATTCAGGTTTTAGAACGTATGTTCTCCCTGATAGATGTGTTGGCGGTTAAGGAAGGTTCAGCGACTCTGAAGGAAATCAGCGAAAAGACGGGCTTGCACCCGTCCACCACCCATCGCATCTTGAATGATTTGGTGCTGGGACGCTATGTCGACCGCCCTGAGTCAGGGCACTACCGCTTAGGAATGCGTTTGCTGGAGTTAGGCAACTGTGTCAAAGCACGTCTCAATGTCAGAGATGTAGCGCTAGAACCCATGCAAGATTTGCATCAACTCACCCAACAACCGGTGAACCTCAGTGTTCGTCAGGGGGATGAGATCGTCTATATAGAACGCGCTTACAGCGAGCGCTCAGGAATGCAAGTGGTGCGTGCTATCGGGGGCAGAGCGCCCTTGCACCTGACCTCGGTAGGTAAATTGTTTTTAGCTGCCGACGACAACGTGCGAGTTCGGGCCTATGCCAACCGAACCGGCTTGCCTGGGCACACCCGTAACAGCATCACCCAATTGGCCGCGTTGGAAAAAGAGATTGCAAAATCTAGGCAGTCAGGCGTTGCCAGCGATAACGAAGAGCTTGAATTGGGAGTCAGATGTATGGCCGCCGGTATCTACGATGACCAAGGCAAGCTGATTGCAGGTTTGTCGATTTCTGCCCCTGCAGACCGGCTAGATGAATCGTGGTTGCCTAAATTACAGGACACCGCCCAGCAAATTTCACTGGAACTGGGTCATCCCATACAGCCTTAAGAGGCAAGCGAGTGGCGGGTTTCTATCCAGCGGCGAACGCGCTCTGCATCTGCGGTACGGCTGAACTTGCCTGCGGAGTCTAAAAAGATCATGATCAATTTACGACCAGCCACTTTGGCTTGCATCACCAAGCACTGACCTGCCTCGGAGATGTAGCCAGTTTTTTGCAAGTCGATATCCCAATTGGGGTTGGAGACCAATCGATTGGTGGAGCGGTATTTCAAAGTTTTACGCCCTACTTCGACTTGGAAACCATTGGAGGTAGACAACTCACGCAGGGTGGGATCATTCGCGGCAAAGGCCACCAAGGTAGCCAAGTCTTTGGCACTTGATTGATTACGGCTCGACAAACCTGTGGGCTCAGCGTAACGGGTGTCACGCATGCCCAATTGGGCAGCCTTGGCGTTCATTTGGTTGATGAATGCATCCAAACCCGCAGGGTAAGTGCGTCCCAAGGCATGGGCAGCACGGTTTTCGCTGGACATCAGCGCCAAATGCAACAACTCACTGCGAGTCAAGGTCGTCCCTGGGCGCAAACGTGAACCACTGCCTTTTTCGGTATCGATGTCATCAACAGAAATGGTGATGGACTCGTCCATATCGAGATTGGCTTCCTGCACAACCAAAGCAGTCATCAGTTTGGTGATAGAGGCAATAGGCAAAATAGCTTG
>CAMDIP010000167.1 GCA_945899335.1 Bordetella parapertussis | reverse complement strand
GCTACTTTGCCTGCATGATCTGCGCAGGCTGATTTGTTCAAAGAATCGTTCAAGATCTGTTCGCCAAAAGTTTAATAAGAAGCAGAAGCAAAGCTGGACCAAGGCAAGCTGCTGGGGTCTACGGCCCACGACTTGGCCTTGACCGCTTGAACAACCTCGGGAGCGCACAGCGCGGGGTGACTTAGGCAGATTTTGGCAATCACCTGTAGCTCACGCTCCAAAGCTTTCCCAGCCAAGGCTTGCAAAATAACCGCTACCCCTTCGGCATTGGCATGAGGCACGGCACAGCGCCAAATCTCGGGGGCAATGAAGCGCCCTGCCGCCCAGCGCTCTTGCACCAGCGAAATGAGAATGACCGACAGATCAGCGTTGTAGCGTTCGTCGACGCCTTGGATTTGCCAAATAGAAGAATCCAAGAAAAACGCCTTGACGATCATCTGGTTCCAAGCCGCTTCATCGAAAAACTCAAACGGGTAAGGGTTACGGTGCGACATGGCCTCGTACACCGGTCGCATGGTCGAGCGAATGGCCTCTCTTGCCTTTGGCTCTAAAGCTTGGGGGTGAGGAAACAGCGCAAAGCCACGGAAGATGGCCAGCAGTTCGTTGATCTCGGAGGTGTCGACCAGCATCGCCACCTGCTGCACAAAACCCGCCTCATCACCTTGGTAGAAAGCGAGGGTGAAGGCAATACGCGCTGTTTGGTCAACACTCCACTCTGTGGGGTCCAAGCCCTGGCGCAGTGTTTGCGCGGCCTGCAACTCCACTGCAGTCGGCTGCAAATCGGCCTTGCCAAGCTTGCGCGGCGCCATCCCCAAGGCCTTGAACCAGCGCGCTTGTTCGGCTTGGGTTTGCAAGCCACGCAACTCGGTGTCAAACCATGCAAAGGCTTCGGTGGGCAAACGCGTCTTCATCCAAGCACTGAGCAAGTCGATGGCCTGAGGAATGGCTGTGGGTGACAAATGTTGATGCTGAGGGGACATATGCGATCAAGTGCCTGGAATGAATTTTTGAAACAAACGACAAGCCAGATAAGCCAGTACGCAAGCAAGCACCCAAGGCCAACTGCCTCCTGAGAAAGCCACAGCTGCCGCGTCTAGCAAAGCACAAGCCGCAATCAGCTGCGCGACAGCCTTGGGCACATCTCCACCTTGGCGACGCAAGGCCAACAAACGTACCGCCAAAATATCCGCCACAGCCAACAGCAGCAAGGTGAGCAAAGCCAATGGAGTCACGGGAAAATTGAGCACAAAAATGGCAAAGGGTAAAACCAAAATGAACAAAGGCCAAAGCCGGTCGATGCGGTCCAAGCTTTCTTGTTTTGCTGCATAGGTCAACCCAGCAATGTGCGCAAAAACAGCCAACATGCCCCATAGCAAAACGTCGGGCGACTGCGGCAAAAACACCCAAGCTGCCAAGGCGTAAACCAAGGCACGGCAACTGCCCATGATGACAGGCGAAAACACATTGCCTTTGTGCCACGCGTTGTACAAAAGAATGGCCAAACTCAAAGCAGCGCCCGCTTGAACCGCCAGCACACCATAGGGAGCGATGATGACAATGCCGCCCATCAACATGGCGCAGCCGATGGCGGACACCGCCTTGGCAGAAATTTGACCTGAGGGAATGGGACGATTGGGACGTTCACGCGCATCAATATCCGCGTCAAACGCGTCATTGAGGTACATGCCACCCGTGTAAAACAAGGTGATGGCCAGCATCACCCACAACAAGGTGGGCACATCAGCCGCATGGCCTGACAAAAAAGCGCCAGCCAGTACATTGGTCCAGACGGTGGGCAAATTGGATACTCGCCCAATCTTTAAATAAGTGGCAAATCCAGTGCGTGGGGTATTCATGCCAGCAAGACCTTTTTAACAAACAGCAATTCACGGGCGATGGCTTGTGCCTTGGAATCGGTCTTGAGCGCAGCGGGCAGAACATCCCAAGTGTAGGTTTCTACCTCGAGGTGCGAAGAAAAGCCCTCGCGCTTGCATGCCTCCAAGGTTTGCAGCAACTGCGCTTGGGTGGTGGAGATGGCTCCAGCGTCTTGCAAAAAAACCGGTACATGGCAATGCACACGCCACTCGCCCTGCGCTTGACCACCATGAAATGCCGCCACTGCATCGGGTAAATCGATGAAACGCGTGAGTTGCCCCTCATGCGCAACCACCACTTGGTGAAGGTATACCGCGTCGTCAAACGCCTGTACCGTGGGAAGTTGCGCCGCTGTCATCTGGGGAATGCGAACCGCGCTGCTGAGTTGGATTTTGGGAATGGCTATGCCTGCTTGGCGCAAATCATGCAGGGCCTGGGCGGGGTCTTCAAACTCCACGGCACTGTGGCAGACGTCGAAGCACACACCCAGATGCTCGGCCAAGGCTTGCTCAGCAAGTTCGGTGGAACACGCCAAGGCCTTTGCCAATTCGACCACGGCCTTTTCACTGCGGATATGGGTTTGAATAAAGTGGGAAGCCTCTTGGGTGGTTTCCAAGTAGCAAGCTGGTTCGGGTTCTAAGGCCAAGGCAATGTGCTTGCCCGTTTGACGTTTGATACCCACCATGTGCGCCACACACCGCAACATATGGCTGACAACCTTAGCCATGGCGTCAGGGGCTTCACAGGCGCCTCTGAAGCCCACAGGCACGGTGGAGATGCTGCCGTCCACCCCTTCGGGCAACAAAGCGGCCAATACATCGATGCAAGCCAAGGTGTAACGCACACGCTCTGCATCTGTCCAATCAGGGGAATACACATCTTGCTTGACCGGTACGCCATGGAAGGTGCCGTAGGGAAAGGCGTTCAACGTGAAGACGTAGGCGTTGAGCGACTTGAGCTGCGCCTGAAAGGCTTGCAAAACGCTGGGTTCGTGCAAGCTGAAAGCGGCCTGCCCCGATAAACGCAAACCTATGCCCATGGGAGCACCGTCGGCGACGGCATCTCGGATCGTCGGAACAAACGCGTCCAAGCTTTGGCTTACCTCATCCCAACTCTCACCTGCATGGATATTCGTGCAGTAGGTGAGATGGGGTTGGGCGGCAAGCCGTTTCAGTTGCATGACTTCAAATGTGCAGTTTGAGCCAAGCGATAGATTGGGTCACCCAATCGTCATTGATCTCGTGAACCTCTATGCCTTTACCAATGCCAGCGAGCAAGGTAATGGTAAGTTCCCCACCCAAATGCTCGCGGAAATCAGCCAAACCTTGGAGCACCGCCAAACGGCCTTGGGCATTGCGGGTTTCGAGCTGGTTGTTCCAAAGTTTGAATCCGAGTGTGCTCAGCAAGCGATGCACCCGCAAGTCTTCGCCTGCTGGCAGCAGGCCTGCCAAGACAGAGTAGTGGGCGTCCATGGCAACACCAATGGCAACTGCCTCACCGTGGCTGAGTTCGTGTTGATCCGTCATTCGCTCGAGCTTGTGAGCGACCCAATGGCCATAGTCCAAGGGACGGGCCGAGCCAGTTTCGAAGGGGTCGCCACCCAAGGCGATTTGGTTCATGTGAATTTGGGCTGAGCGCTTGATAAGGTGAGACAAAGGCACGGTATCGAAACGCGCCAAGGCATGGGCATTGTTTTCCAACCAAGTAAAGAATGCGCCGTCACGAATCAGTGAGACTTTGACCGCCTCAGACATGCCGCAGCGCTTTTCACGCTCGGGGAGTGAGTCGATGAACACGCCGTCGTTGATGACCGCCCAAGGAGGCGCGAAAGTACCCACCAAGTTTTTCAAACCCAGCCAGTTGACGGCATTTTTCACACCCACACCGCTGTCGTCTTGACCCAGCACGGTGGTGGGAAAGCGGATATGGCGCACACCCCGATGGAAGATGGCCGCGGCATA
>CAMDIP010000166.1 GCA_945899335.1 Bordetella parapertussis | reverse complement strand
CCAAAACCTATCCAATGTCCATTGTGGTTGAAATTGGGCCAGGGCAAAGAGTGGACACGCTTACCTGAATTGGGGTCAATGCGGTTTTTGGAAGACTTGTTCACCACAAATTCTTCCACCACATTGAGGTGTGAATAGCCGGCCGGAGCAACGGTATTGTCTGAACCCAAGGGAGCAGAATACGCCACATAAATTTTTCCGTTTTTCTGGAAGTTGGGATGAATAGCCATCCCCAACAAACCGGCTTCGCTGTAGTCAGAATTAAACGGTAAAACTTTGGAAGTTAAGTCCAACAGTGTGTGGGTGATTTTTCCATCTTCCAAAACCTTGATCAGTCCCTCGTGTTCCATGATGAACATTCGCGAGTCGCCTTGGGGCTGCGCCATGGCTAATGGCTTATTCAAGCCACCAACGACTTTAACCAATTGGATGGGTGTTTCTGCCCATGCACCGGTCGACACACACAGACAAGCCACAAGAACTTGAAAAATTTTGGAAAAAGACATAACGGCTTTCATAGTGTTGATGGGTTCAGGTACTGACGTGTGTCTCGTCTGCTTCGGTAAAGTTTTCATTGGACATTTGTTGTCTGCCGACATACAAATTGATGGCGCAAACCACCAGCATGATGAAAAGTCCGCCAAATTCTCTGGTGTTTTCGATCCAAGGCGAAGACGCCAACATGGAATGGGTCAAAGAGTCGAAGTTATGTTCTGTTGCCCAAGAAATCACGCCGTCTTTTGTCACAAACAAATAAATCGCATAGGTTGAATACACAGCGATGTTGAACATATTCAAGCGTAAAGCATTGATTTGCTTGAAAGCGTAGGCGCAAGACAAGGCAGAAAGAAGATAAAGCGGTATCCATAAATAAGGGTCTGGGTCATTCCACTGCAAGCCAGCGCATATCAGGAAAAGAACAGCAAATACAAGATTGAAGATTTTGAACACTGGATTCCTCGCCATGGTCTTGGGGTTGAAAAGTTTCGCAAAACATTATAGGTTGCAGATATAGGGCTAAGGGTTAGTACCCATGCCAAGCTAAGTTTTGTTATCTCATTGAACTGATGAACGATGCATGTGGGCTTGCTTGGCAATCAGAAGTCGGGTTTCATCTGTGAGTCTATTGAGATTTTTCAACTGCATGAGCATTCGCGGATTCTTCGCCAACGTGTCTGCATGTGTGTTCAAGTAATCCCAATAGAGGGTAGTGAAAGGGCAGGCTTTGTCGCCGGTAGATTCTGCGGGGTTGAATTTGCAGCCTTTGCAATGGTTGCTCATTCGGTCGATGTATTTACCGCTGGCCACATAGGGCTTGCTGGCCATCAGGCCGCCATCAGCATACTGGCTCATGCCCAACGTGTTGGGCAGTTCCACCCACTCAACTGCGTCTACATAAACACCCAAATACCAAGCATGAACTTGTTTGGGGTCGACACCCAATAGCAAGGCGTAAAGACCGGTCACCATCAAGCGCTGAATGTGGTGGGCATAGCCGTGGTTAAGTGTTTGCACAATTGCGTCGCGCAAACAAGCCATGTCTGTTTGCCCCGTCCAATAAAAGTGGGGTAGCGCAGCCTGCGCGTTCGAGGTATTGAGTTCAAGGTAGTTCGGCATGTGGGTCCAGTAGATGCCGCGTACGTATTCGCGCCACCCCAACACTTGCCGAATAAAACCTTCAACAGCTTCCAGCGGTGCATTTCCGTCGTGATAAGCCTTAGAAGCTGCGTCGCAGACTTCTCTTGGGTTGAGTAATTTCAAATTAAGTGAAGATGAGAGATGGGAGTGGTAAAGCCATACTTCTCCTTCCCACATAGCGTCTTGGTAGAGACCAAAAAAGGGCAGGCGATGTGCGATGAACTCTTCCAGTGCCAACAGTGCCTGAGGACGCGTCACAGGCCAACCAAAACTATCGACGGAGCCAGGATGGTGAGCAAATCGTTGTTGCACTAAGCGGATGACTTCTTGCGTAATCTGATCAGGTGCAAATCGAGTTGGGGCGGGAAGCAAACCCGGACCGTTCTTCCCAAAGCTGCCTCGGTTGTCGGCATCAAAATTCCACTTGTCACCAATGGGCTTTTTCCCATCCATCAAGATGCCATTTTTCTGTCGGAGTTCGCGGTAAAAATATTCCAACCGAATCTGCTTGCGGTTCGCGGTGTGCGCCGCAAAATCACGCACAGTGCTGAAAAAATGCATGTCATCGCGAACCTCTAACACCAGTTGATGCTTTGTGGCCATTGCTCGCAAGCTTTGCAGCACGCGCCATTCGCCAGGCGCGGTGATGATGAGTTTCTCGGGTTGATGCTGAACCAAAGTTTTTTCAAGCTCTGGAGCCAAGCCGCCCAGATTGTCTGCCGCGTCCAATTCGCTGTAGATAACCTGCCAACCTTTTTCACGCAAGGCCGCTGCGAAATGCCGCATGGCACTCAAAAAAACCGTGGTGCGCTGCTTGGCCGACACAACATGCGTGGACTCCTCATCGACTTCAGCCATCCACACAGCATCTTGTTGTGGATCGAAGTCACTGAAAGCTGAGGCGTCTTCATCGAGTTGATCACCTAAAACCAGAACCAAGTGTCTAAGGGAGTTTGTCATTGGCGGGAAATTAGCATTGTCTGGCGTAACTCATTGGATATTGTTGCTAGTTTTGTGTTTTCTACAAGCATCGGAGCAGAACTTCACATCCTGCCAATTCTTTGCCCATGACTTTCGCCAAGTCATTTCACGTCCACAAAATTGACAAGGCTTACTTGGCAAATTTTGTTTGTTTCCTTTGTATGAAGATTTTGTTGTCACCATTGCGCGGTTATCTTTATGCAAATTAAAAGAAAAAAGCATCGCTTTTAGCGATGCTTTCTTGGGTAGCTCTTCGAACTAGGCTCGAACCAGAGACCTACAGGCTAAAGTTAAGTTGTAGCCTGAATACCAGCTACAAGCCAACCGCTGTTAGTGGCTTTACTCAGCGACATATTCCAGACTTCCTTGAATGCCTCAGCTTGGGCGCCGACATCTTCACGAATCATCCCGGAAAACTCAACGCTGGCGAGGTGGCTGTCATAGGACTCTTCAATACCCAGTAACTTGGCCTCAAGAGAGACCACTTCAGTTTTGGTCATTTGGCCCACAGAACTGGTGGCGTCGCGCTCAGCAATTTGGACTTTGATTTCTGTCAACATGGTGTCTGTCATCAGGTTTCGCAGGCTAGCGGTATCTGATCTATCCCAAGCATCTTGCATCGTGACAAAATTTTCTTTGGCGTGATGAAGGAACCCATTGACATCAAAACCAGCGGGAATGGACCAAGTAGGTTGAAATTCGCTGACCGCTGAGCCAATCATGCTGCCTGAAGCGGCATGGGTCGCATTGGGATGTGCATTGAATTGGGTCGTTTGCTGCTGTACGGGGGGTGTTGCCCCAGCACCTTGAAAGGCCAAGGGACTGGTGTTTGCCAAAGGGTTTTGGGCAGTGGCTCTGCGTCGCATAAAGAAGCCCACCGCCATCATGATGCCCAAAGCAATAAGACCAAACATTATGAACTGCCCCAACTCTTCACCGAAGCCCATGGAACTTGCCAGCCATGCTAGACCAAGACCAGCTGCAAGTCCGCCCAGCATCGCTCCCCAGGGACGTCCTTGCGGTGCAGCGCCCGCCGGAGTAGCAGGGGTGGCGGGTGTGGCATTCTGTGCAGGCTTAGCGCCTTGTGTCTGAGAGACATTGTTGGATTGCTTGCCAAAAGACTTGCCTGAACCCATGCGTTTTGCTGCTTCGGCAGTAAAGCTGGAAAAAACCATCAAAAAAGCCAAGGCAACAGAAAGAAATCTACCGTGCATAGTGAACTCCAAATGAA
>CAMDIP010000165.1 GCA_945899335.1 Bordetella parapertussis | reverse complement strand
GTTTGCCAAGCCGCTTTGTCGATGTGGGTGACGCTATGGAACTGCGCAGGTGTGAAGCTCAACCCGCTCCAATTCAACTCCTCGTAGCCAGGGCTGATGCCAAAAACGTTTTCAGCACCCTTGGCGTTGCCTTCTATGCGGTCGATCATCCACTTGAGTACACGCATGTTCTCGCCATAGCCAGGCCAAACGAACTTTCCGTCCTCGCCTTTGCGGAACCAGTTGACGCAATAAATAGCAGGCAACTTGGCGCCGCTGGCTTGCAGCTTTTGGCCTAGTTGCAACCAGTGTTGGAAATAGTCGCTCATGTTGTAGCCCATGAAGGGCAACATGGCGAAGGGGTCGCGGCGCACCACGCCTTGCTGGCCAGCGGCCGCGGCGGTGGTCTCTGAGCCCATGGTGGCGGCCATGTAAACGCCCTCCACCCAGTTGCGGGCTTCGGTCACCAAGGGCACGGTGGTTGAGCGGCGACCGCCAAAGATAAAGGCGTCAATCGTCACACCAGCGGGGTCGTCCCAAGCGCTGTCGAGTGCGGGGTTGTTGGTCGCTGCCACGGTGAAGCGGGCATTGGGGTGGGCAGCTTTGGTGCCGGTTTCTCGGGCGATGGCGGGTGTCCAGTCTTTACCCTGCCAGTCGATGCAGTGGCCAGGAGCCTCGCTCATGCCTTCCCACCACACATCGCCGTCGTCGGTCAACGCCACATTGGTGAAGATCACGTTCTTGTCCAAGCTGGCCATGCAGTTGGGGTTGGTCAAGGTGTTGGTGCCTGGGGCGACGCCAAAGTAACCCGCCTCGGGGTTGATGGCAAGTAGTCGCCCGTCCGTGCCGGGCTTGATCCAGGCGATGTCGTCACCAATGGTGGTGACCTTCCAGCCTGGCATACCCGCGGGTGGAATCAGCATGGCGAAGTTGGTCTTGCCGCAAGCGCTGGGGAAGGCGGCGGCCACATGGTATTTTTTTCCTTCAGGGTTGGTCACGCCCAAAATCAGCATGTGCTCGGCCAACCAACCTTGGTCTCTTCCCATGTTCGAGGCAATACGCAGCGCAAAGCATTTCTTGCCAAGAAGCGCGTTGCCGCCATAGCCCGAGCCGTAGGACCAAATTTCCCGAGTTTCTGGGTAGTGCACGATGTACTTGGTCTTGTTGCAAGGCCAGCTGACATCTTTATCGCCAGATTTCAAGGGCGCGCCCACGGTGTGAACGCAAGGTACGAATTCGCCGTCGGTTCCCAGCACCTCATACACCGCTTTGCCCATGCGGGTCATGATCTTCATATTCACTGCCACATAGGCGCTGTCGGAGAGTTCGATGCCAATGTGGGCAATCGGGCTGCCCAGCGGGCCCATGGAGAAAGGCACCACATAAAGGGTGCGACCTGCCATGCAGCCGTCAAACAATGGTTGCAGGGTTTGGCGCATCTCGTCCGGCGCCATCCAGTTGTTGGTAGGACCGGCGTTTTCCTTGTGCTCGGAACAAATGAAGGTGCGGTCTTCCACACGGGCCACGTCCGAGGGGTCGGAGCAGGCCAAAAAAGAGTTGGGGCGCTTGGCAGGGTTGAGTTGTTTGAAGGTGCCAGACTTAACCAGTAATTGGCAAAGCTGTTGGTACTCGGTGTCGCTGCCGTCGCACCAGTGCACGGCGGCGGGTTTGCACAAGGCCACCATCTCGGCAACCCAAGCCACGAGCTTGGGATTTTTCACAAAAGACGGGGGTGTCAACCCTATTCCCCTAGGGGCGGGTGCATTCATGGGGAGCTCCTGGCTTCAATTGGTTAAGGTCAATGCCCTGTTTGAGAGCCAAGACAAGGGATTCACCTCAAGCCAATAAAAAAAGCGCCGTTGAATAGGCGCTGTCAGGTGGCGGGTAAGCGGCCTAATCAGGCCATGAAGACCGCAATAAAGGCCAACAAGAAAATCAGAATACCGCCGCCAATAGGTAGCACGATGGGCATGAGGGGAACAATGGCCTCAACAGCGTCTTGTTCTTCGCCAGCTTGGTTGTGCGCATCAGACATAGAGTAACTCCAATAAAGGGAGATCGATTCTAACCACGGGAAGCTTCTAGAATCCTGACCATGCGTCACCCTCATTACACCCGAGCCCGGGCCCTGCCCGACATCCTTGCCAAGCGAATTGCTATTTTGGACGGCGCCATGGGCACCATGATCCAGCGATTTAAGCTTTCCGAGGCCCAGTACCGCGGTGAGGGTTACAGCGGCGAAGGCAGCCAAGGCCAGCGTTTCGCCGACTTTCACCGCGACATCAAAGGCAACAATGAGTTGCTCAGCCTGACCCGCCCCGATATCATCAAAGACATCCACGAGGGCTATTTGGCCGCGGGCGCCGACCTGATCGAGACCAACACCTTTGGCGCGACCACCATCGCCCAGGCCGATTACGACATGGCCGACTTGGCGGTGGAAATGAACCGCGCCTCCGCCCGCATCGCCCGCGCCGCTTGTGACAAGTTTTCCACACCCGATAAGCCCCGCTATGCGGTGGGCGCTTTGGGCCCTACCCCCAAAACCGCCAGCATCAGCCCCGATGTGAACGACCCTGGGGCGCGCAACGTCAACTTCGAAGAGCTGCGTCACGCCTATTACGAGCAAGTGCAAGCCTTGGTGGAAGGCGGCGTGGACGTGTTGTTGGTCGAGACCATCTTCGACACCTTGAATGCCAAAGCCGCCTTGTTTGCCATCGACGAATACTTTGACACCAGCGGAGAGCGCCTGCCGCTCATCATCAGCGGCACCGTCACCGATGCATCTGGGCGCATCTTGAGCGGCCAAACCGTGACCGCGTTTTGGCACAGCGTCAGGCACGCCCATCCCTTGGCCGTGGGACTGAACTGCGCCTTGGGCGCGGCCCTCATGCGCCCTTACATCCAAGAGCTGGCGCGGGTGGCGGGCGACACCTTCATCAGCTGTTACCCCAACGCCGGCCTGCCCAACCCCATGAGCGACACCGGCTTTGACGAAACGCCCGATGTGACCAGCCGCTTGCTGCACGAGTTTGCGGCCGAGGGTTTGGTCAACATCGTGGGTGGCTGTTGCGGCACCACGCCCGAACACATCGCCGCCATTGGCGAGGCGGTGTCGCCGCGCAAGCCGCGTGGGGTGTCGGCTTGGGATGGGTACAAGCAGGCGGCGTGATACCCGCTAAAATCTCACCATCTCAAGGAGCGTTGCAGCTTCGCACGAAGCCAGGCTTGAGATGACTCTCCTCAACGACGCTCACCTGCTTTGCATCTTTCAGGTGAGCCCATGACGACCCCATATACCGCTGTTCCTCCCATGAAGCTCTCGGGTTTAGAGCCCGTTCGCATTGGCGTGACCGCCACTGATGACGGCACTGGCGCGCAGCCCAAAGCCACGTTTGTGAATATTGGCGAGCGCACCAATGTCACCGGTTCCAAGGCCTTTGCCCGCATGATTTTGAATGGCGAGTATGAGCAGGCCTTGGCCGTGGCGCGTCAGCAGGTGGAAAACGGCGCGCAAATCATCGACATCAATATGGACGAGGCCATGCTCGACAGCTTGGCGGCCATGGTGCGGTTTTTGAACCTTATCGCATCCGAGCCCGACATCGCGCGCGTTCCCATCATGATTGACAGCAGCAAGTGGTCGGTCATCGAAGCCGGACTGCGTTGCATCCAAGGCAAGGGCATCGTCAACTCCATCAGCATGAAAGAGGGCTTGGACGAATTCAAGCGCCAAGCCAAGCTGATCAAGCGCTATGGCGCAGCCGCCGTGGTGATGGCCTTTGACGAAAAAGGCCAGGCCGACACCTACCAACGCAAGGTGGAAATATGCCAGCGCGCCTACCGCGTGTTGGTAGACGAGGTGGGCTTCGCGCCCGAGGACATCATCTTCGACCCGAATATTTTTGCCATCGCC
>CAMDIP010000164.1 GCA_945899335.1 Bordetella parapertussis | reverse complement strand
GCCTTGGTTCCCAACAAAGGAGACACCGCGTGGATGACCATCGCCACCGTGCTGGTCATTCTCATGACCATCCCTGGCTTGGCACTGTTCTACGGCGGCTTGGTCCGCTCTAAAAACATGTTGTCGGTGCTGATGCAAGTGTTTGTGGTCACCTCACTCATTTATGTGCTGTGGGTGTTGTATGGCTACACCTTGGCCTTCACCGCTGGCAACCCTTTCTTTGGCTCGTTTGACAAGCTGTTCTTTAAGGGCATCACGGTAGATTCTGTGGCTGCAACTTTTAGCAAAGGCGTGGTCATTCCTGAGTTCACTTTCGCGGCCTTCCAAGCCACGTTTGCTGCCATCACCTGTGCCTTGATCGTTGGTGCATTTGCCGAACGCATCAAGTTCTCAGCTGTATTGCTTTTCTGTGCGCTGTGGTTCACCTTCAGCTACCTGCCTGTGGCACACATGGTGTGGTATTGGGACGGCCCCGACGCTATCAGCGATGCCGCATCTCTTGAGAAAGTCACCGCTGCTGCGGGCTGGTTGTGGGCTAAAGGCGCACTCGACTTCGCAGGCGGCACCGTGGTCCACATCAATGCAGCGGTCGCTGGCTTGGTGGGTGCCTTCATGCTGGGCAAGCGAATTGGCTATGGCAAAGAGTCCATGACGCCTCACAGCCTGACATTGACCATGGTCGGTGCAGCGCTGTTGTGGGTGGGCTGGTTCGGTTTCAATGCCGGTTCGAACTTGGAAGCCAATGGCTTGACTGCGCTGGCTTTTGTCAACACTTTGGTGGCGACTGCTGCTGCCACCTTGGCATGGATTGCAGGTGAAGCAATTGCCAAAGGCAAAGCATCGATGCTCGGTGCAGCTTCGGGTGCAGTGGCCGGTTTGGTGGCCATCACCCCTGCTTGCGGATTTGTCGGCCCTATGGGCGCCATCGTCATCGGCTTGGTCGCAGGTTTGCTGTGTCTGTGGGGCGTGAATGGCTTGAAGCGCCTGTTGGGCGCGGATGACACCTTGGACGTATTCGGTGTGCATGGCGTGGGCGGTATCGTCGGTGCCTTGTTGACCGGCGTGTTTGCCGCTCCCTCATTGGGCGGCACCGGCGTCTATGACTATGTGGCCAATGCCGTCAACCCCGACTACAGCATCGGCGGCCAAGTGTGGATTCAATTGCAAGCCGTCATCACCACCATTGTGTGGTCAGGCGTGGTGTCTGTGATTGCCTACAAACTGGTCGATATCGTGGTGGGTTTGCGCGTCACGGAAGAAGAAGAGCGCGAAGGTTTGGACATCTCCAGCCACGGCGAGACTGCCTACCACCGTTAAGGTTTCGTTTCAGGGTAAAACGGGAAGCCCGCGTCAAGCGGGCTTTTTTTCGTCTGGCTTAGAGGTTGGGCGCCAATAAACGCAGCAAGTCTTTGTCATCCACCCCTTGGCGCAGCGCCAAGTCTTGCACCTGATCGTCACCAATGCGACCCACATTGAAATAAGTGGCTTCGGGGTGGGCGAGGTAAAAACCGCTCACGCTGGCAGCAGGTGTCATGGCCATGCTTTCGGTCAGCGTCATGCCAATGTCTTGGCATTGCAGCAAATCGAACATCTGCTTTTTCACGCTGTGGTCGGGGCAAGCGGGGTAGCCGGGTGCGGGGCGAATGCCTTGGTATTTTTCTTTGATCAGCTCTTCGTTGCTTAACTGCTCTGCGGCGGCATAGCCCCAAAGGTCGCGGCGCACCCGCGCGTGCATGCATTCGGCAAAGGCTTCGGCCAAGCGGTCGGCCAAGGCCTTGAGCATGATGGCGCTGTAGTCGTCGTGGTCGTCCATGAAGTATTTTTCTTTGGCGTCCACGCCAACACCGGCTGTCACTGCAAAGAGGCCCACATGATCAGCCAAACCTGTGGCCTGACCCTGCTTGTCTTGCCACGGTGCGACAAAGTCAGACAAGCAACGGTTGGGGTTGGCCACGCCGTCACGCAAAGGCTTTTCGGTTTGTTGACGCAGGCCGTACCAAGTCAGGGCGCGTTGGCTGCGGGTTTCATCGCTCCAGAGCACGATGTCGTCGCCCACGCTGTTGGCAGGGTACAAGCCAACCACCGCATGGGCTTGCAACCAGCGGCCTTCAATCAAGCGCTTGAGCATGCGCTTGCCGTCGCTGAACACACGCTGCGCCTCGGTGCCCACCACCTCGTCTTTCAAAATCGCGGGAAAGGGGCCAGCCAAATCCCAGGTTTGGAAGAAGGGGCCCCAATCGATGAAGGGTTCCAGTTCCCCTAAGTCAAAGTTTTTGAACACCCGCTTACCAATGAACTTTGGCGCGGCGGACTGGAAAGCCGCCCAATCGGTGTGTGCGGCGTTGGCCCGTGCTTTGACCAAGGGCAGCAAGGGCGTTTGTTTTTTGTTGGCATGCAGCTCACGCACCTTGGCGTAATCGGTGTTGAGGTCTTCAATGTACTGTGCAGCTTGGTCGCTGAGCAAACCTTGGGCCACACCCACGCTGCGTGAGGCGTCGGGCACATAGACCACCGGCCCTTCGTAGTGCGGCGCGATTTTCACCGCAGTATGGACACGGCTGCAGGTGGCGCCACCTATCAGCAAGGGGATTTTGCGCATGCGAAAGTAATCGTCTTTTTGCATCTCGGCGGCGACATACTGCATTTCCTCCAAGCTGGGGGTGATGAGGCCCGACAAGCCAATGATGTCCGCACCTTCCACCTTGGCGCGGGCCAAAATTTCGTGGCAAGGCACCATCACGCCCATGTTCACGACGTCAAAGTTGTTGCACTGAAGCACGACGGTGACGATGTTTTTGCCAATGTCATGCACATCGCCTTTGACCGTGGCAATCACGATCTTGCCCTTGGTTTTGACGTCTTCGCCTGCCGCTTCTTGCAGGCGTTTTTCTTCTTCGATGTAGGGAATCAGGTGCGCCACGGCCTGCTTCATCACGCGGGCGCTTTTCACCACCTGCGGCAAAAACATCTTGCCTTGGCCAAACAAATCGCCCACCACATTCATGCCGTCCATCAAGGGGCCTTCAATCACATGCAGCGGTCGGCCGCCACGGGTCAGCACCTCTTGGTAGGCGGCTTCGGTGTCTTCGTTGATGAACTCGGTGATGCCATGTACCAGCGCGTGGCTGAGTTTGTGCGACACGCTCAACGGCGCGTCGGGCGTGCCGCGCCACGCAAGCTTGGCACTGTCGTCTTTGGCTGCGCCCTTGGCGCTCTCTGCAATTTCAATCAAGCGCTCGCCGGGAGTGAGGTGTTGTTCGCCATCTTTGTACTTCGGGGTTCTGTTCAAGACCACGTCTTCGACGCGTTCGCGCAGGATGGGCTCTAAGTCATCGTATACGCCGACCATGCCCGCGTTGACGATGCCCATGTCCATGCCCGCTTGGATGGCGTGGTACAAAAACACGGTATGTATGGCTTCGCGTACCGGGTCATTGCCACGAAAACTGAAACTCACATTCGACACGCCGCCACTCACTTTCGCACCGGGCAGGTTTTCTTTGATCCAGCGGGTGGCGTTGATGAAGTCCACCGCGTAGTTGTCGTGCTCTTCAATGCCGGTGGCAATGGCAAAAATATTCGGGTCGAAGATGATGTCCTCGGGCGCAAAGCCCACCTCGTCCACCAACACGCGGTAAGCGCGTTCGCAAATTTCCACCTTGCGTTGGTAGGTGTCGGCTTGGCCTTTTTCGTCAAAGGCCATCACCACGGCAGCCGCGCCATAGCGTTTGATCAGCTTGGCTTGGCGTTTGAATTCGCCCAAGCCCTCTTTCATGCTGATGGAGTTGACGATGCCCTTGCCTTGGATGCAACGCAGTCCGGCTTCGATGACCGACCACTTGCTGCTGTCGATCATGATGGGAACGCGCGCGATGTCGGGCTCGGATGCGATAAGGTTCAAAAACCGC
>CAMDIP010000163.1 GCA_945899335.1 Bordetella parapertussis | reverse complement strand
CCGGATGAATGCAAAAGCTTGGCCGATTTAAGCAAATTTCCTTTCACTGCAAAATCTGATTTGCGCGACAGTTACCCCTTCGGGATGTTTGCAGTGCCACAGTCACAAGTGGTGCGTATTCATGCTTCTAGCGGAACAACGGGTAAGCCGACAGTGGTGGGCTACACCGCGAACGATGTGGCCATGTGGGCTGAATGTGTTGCGCGTAGCATTCGCGCCGCTGGTGCTAGGCCAGGTGACAAGGTACACATCAGCTACGGCTATGGTTTGTTTACGGGTGGCTTGGGTGCGCACTATGGTGCAGAGCATTTAGGCTTAACGGTCATTCCCTTTGGTGGTGGACAAACCGAAAGACAGGTGCAACTGTTGAAAGACTTTGCCCCCGACATCATCATGGTCACGCCAAGTTATATGCTGGCTTTGGCTGATGAATTTGAGCGCCAAGGTTTGAACCCCATTGAAAGCAGTTTGCGTATTGGAATTTTTGGCGCTGAGCCTTGGACCAACGATATGCGCTTGGCCATTGAGCAGCGCATGGGCATTGATGCGGTGGACATTTATGGCTTGTCTGAAGTGATTGGCCCCGGTGTAGCGAGTGAGTGCGCAGAAACCAAAGATGGTCCCACCATTTGGGAAGACCATTTTTACCCAGAAATCATTGATCCCCAAACGGGAGAGGTGTTGCCTGATGGGGAACTGGGTGAACTGGTGTTTACAAGTCTGACCAAAGAAGCCTTGCCCATCATCAGGTACCGCACACGCGATTTAACGCGCCTGCTGCCTGGAACCGCTCGCACCATGCGGCGTATGGAAAAAATAACGGGTCGCAGTGATGACATGATGATTGTCAGGGGCGTGAATGTTTTTCCTACCCAGATTGAAGAACTTATTTTGAGGCAATCAGCCTTGAGTGCGCATTACCAGTGCATCTTGGAAAAAGATGGGCCATTAGATATGTTGACCGTCAAAGTAGAGACCCGCAAAGGTTTGTCTTGTGATTCTTCTGAAGCTAAGCAGGCTGCCGTCAACCTAGAACATGATGCAAAAGCATATATAGGCACCAGCTTGAAGGTGGAGTTATGCCTTGAAGGTGGTATTGAGCGAAGTATGGGGAAAGCCAAAAGAGTGATCGATAAGCGTTGATATCAACTCAGTTTTGCTGCGTGTCACTGAGCCAACTCCCTACCTTGACGGGGTCCTCAATATGAAGTCGCCACAAGGGTGGTGGATTGGTGGCAGAAATGTCAAGATTCAGTCTGAGCAAATGGCCATCTCTGGCAACCAAAGCCTTGCATTGTTTATTTTTTCCTAGGAATAGATGCAATTGATCTAGGCGCTGCAAGCGCCAAGACTGCATGGTTTTGCCGCGGCCTGTCTCTATGCCAAGCCACTCGTCGCCTGGCGAAAAACCAGCAAGCTCTGCAGCGCTGTCACGCAAGACTGTTTGGATATGCACACTATGGTCTTCTTTGACGCGAATGCCGATTTGTTGCGCCAAAGGCGAGGCCTCAAACTGCACACCCATGCCTTGCTTCTTTAAAACCTCAATCAAAGGAAGTTCTTCAACTGTATGAACCCAAGAATGCAACGTTTTGCGCCAAGACTTGCCGCTGATGGAGTGAAGAGCCTGAAGTAAATCGGCCTCTGAAATGGGACCACCTTGGCTTTGCTGCCAAAGTTCTCGCATTACTTCATCAAGGCTATGTCCCATGTGGCGCAAGGAAAGGTCTAAACAAAGTGCGATGAGTGAGCCCTTGGTGTAGTAGCTCACGGTGATATTGGGGGTATTGCTATCAGGCCGGTAATACTTAGTCCAAGCTTCCATGCTTGCAGATGCAACTGACTGTGCCTGCCTGCCTGGTGTTTGCAAATATTGTTGGATAGATTTAGTGAGCAACTTCAAATAAAGCGCTGGTGAGATTAACTCCGCACGGCAAAGCATCAAGTTGTCGTAGTAATCGGTGAAGCCTTCAAAAAACCAAAGCATGTCGGTGTATTGCTCGCTTTGGTAGTTGTAACTCAGGTAATTCGAAGGCCTGAGTCGTTTGACATTCCAGGCATGAAAGTACTCGTGACTGAAAAGACCCAGTAAGCCGATGTATTCATCGCTGGGGTGCTTGTCGGCGTGCTTTGGTAAATCTGTTCGCCTGCAAAGTAATGCGGTGCTGTTTTTATGCTCTAGTCCGCCATAGCCATCAGCGACTGCATTCAATAAAAAAACATAGTTCGGAAATGGCGGTGTTCCTGATCTGTGCCAAAAGTGCACAATGGTTTTGCAAATACGTTCCACATCGTTGTTCAGACGTTGCGCGTCAAAAGAGGGGGCAGCACCAGTGACCACAATGTGGTGCTTGGTCTTTTGAATGGCAAATTCAGTGCGAGAAAAATCAGAAAGCTCAAAAGGGCTGTCAGCAAGCTCGTCATAGTTTTCAGCATGGTAGGTCCCAAAACCTGCGCCATTGAGACGCACAGGTTTCAGTGACGTGGCTACTTGCCATTCGCTGGTGTGTTCTGAAGGCATCAGCTCTAAGCTGATGGCGTCTTGCGTTTGCCCCAGCACCTGAACAAACATGCTGGTACCGTTGAAAAAACCTCTGTGTGCATCTAACCAAGCAGTCCGAACCGAATGGTCATGGGCATGTACAAAGTACTGCAATTGCATTGGCTTATTGTTTTTTGACTCACTGACCCATGTGCATTTGTCCAATTGTTTGACAGCGACGGGTTTCCCATCTTGGGTGGCTTCAAGCCCAGTGATTTGTTTGGAGAACTCTCTGACCAAGTAACTCCCTGGAATCCATACCGGCAGTTGAAATTTTTGCTTTGAGTGTGGATGCTGAACAAACAAAGCAACGCGCCAAAGATGCGCATGTGCATTTTCAATGGTTACTTGGTAATGAATGCCACGTTGGTGAGCGCCTTTGGAGGACATAAGTTCAGTATTTTTTAAGGCTTTGCAGTAGAGAGCATTTTTTCTATTTGAGCCATTTCTACAGCCCCTGAAATTCGTGATCCGTCAGCGAAGATGGTGGTGGGTGTGCCATTGATTCTTTGTTTTTGGCCGAAATCAACATTTCGCTTAAGAGCTGCTGTATCGCAGCCAGTTGAATTGGGTGCTTGGTCTCTGAGCATAAATTCTTGCCAAGCCTTGGACTGGTCTTTGGCGCACCAAATGGCTTTGGATTTGTCTACGGAATCTTTACCTAGGATGGGATACAAAAAAAGGTAAACAGTTACGTTGTCAATGTTTTGCAGTTCTCGCTCGAATCGCTTGCAATAACCGCAGTTGGGGTCTTCAAATATCGCCATTCTGCGCTCACCTTTGCCACGCACGATAACGATGGCATCCTTGAGAGGCAAAGATTTAAAGTCCACCGCCATGATTTTTTGAATCCGCTCTTCAGTGAGATCTCGCTGATTTTTGGTATCAATCAGGTGTCCCTGAATCAAAAAGTTGGCAGATGCATCTGTGTAATAAATTTCCGATGTGTCCACCCGTAACTCAAACAAGCCTGGCATGGGTGTGCGTTTGATTTCGTCAATGGGACTTATATGTGGCATGCGCTCTTTAAGGGTCTTGCGGATTAACGCTTCTTCTCCTTGCGCAAACACAGTTTGCAACAACAGGCCATTCATGAATACCAAGAGGAACTTGAAAAAAGTGGACATAAGCGTTTTCATTAAATTGTGGGATGCATGGCTTGTTGCATTGTCCATTGCTTGAAATGGGACAGTTGGTCAAATTGACTCATGCCCCAGTTCCGCATAGATTGTGCAACTGTGTGTGGGTGTGAAAACAAGCGTTGTAAGCCATCGCAGGCAAGCAAGGTTGGCAACAAGCCTGCTTTGCGTTCTCGCTCGTAACGCCGCATCAAAAATTTGTCACCCACACCGCGCCAATATTCTTTGCCTTCTCGAAG
>CAMDIP010000162.1 GCA_945899335.1 Bordetella parapertussis | reverse complement strand
GGATGTGTCAATGAATTTCCCCAGTGGTTCTTTGTCGGCTGTGATCGGCCCCAACGGTGCTGGCAAGACCACATTTTTCAATCTCATCTCTGGTGCTTTACAGCCAGATGCTGGCAAAATTTTGCTCGAGGATGAAAATATTGTGGGCTTATCCAGCAGTGAAATTATCCGAAAGGGTATTGGCAGAGCGTTTCAAGTTGCAAAACTTTTTAAAACGTTGACAGTGGAAGAATCCTTAAGAGGGGCTCTGCAATCTCCTTTGGGCAAGTCAGCGCAAATGCACGGCAGTTTTCCGCTTGAACAAACGCGGGACAGAGCGTTGGAGGTTATGGAGCTTTTGGGCTTGCAGCACAAGGCTGATGTAATCAGTGGCAATCTGTCGCATGGTGATCAAAAACTCCTTGATATCGCGCTGGCTTTGGTGCTGCGACCCAAAGTTTTGCTGCTCGATGAGCCTGTGGCGGGTATGGGCCCAGAGGAACGAACCCAAATGATTGACACGGTGTATTCGCTTTGGCAAAAAGGTGGACTCACCATTGTTTTGATTGAACACGATATGGACGTCGTGTTTCGCATCGCTCAGCATATTTATGTTTTGTCCTATGGAAAATTACTTGCGCAAGGATCAGCCGAGCAAATCCGTAACAACCCCGATGTGATTGAGGCCTACTTAGGCACACCCAAAGAGCTTGCCCATGAACGTCATGCTTGATGTTGTTGGATTGGATGTCCGTTACGGCAGCAGTCAGGTTTTGTTTGGCCTGAAACTGCAAGTTCACCTAGGCGAAACTTTGGCGCTGTTAGGACGAAACGGAGCAGGTAAAAGCACAAGCATGAAAGCCATTGCAGGTGTGATTGCAACTTCTGCTGGCCGCATACAGTTCAACGAAAAAAATACCACTGGCTTGCCCTCACACCTGATTGCCAGAGCCGGTATTGGCTTTGTTCCTGAGGACAGGCAAATTTTTACGGGTTTGTCCGTTCAGGACAATTTGATCATCGCAGCGAAGCTTGGACAACAGGGTGAGCAGGTTTGGACGCTAGAGCGTGTATACGAGATGTTGCCCCT
Organism: Bordetella parapertussis; assembly: GCA_945899335.1. Lineage (GTDB taxonomy): Bacteria > Pseudomonadota > Gammaproteobacteria > Burkholderiales > Burkholderiaceae_C > Limnohabitans. Next base: position 2,853 of record CAMDIP010000162.1, on the reverse strand, counting down.
TTTATATCCCCTCAGGCAACGCATGGGAGGTTTGCTCTCTGGCGGTGAGCAGCAAATGTTGACCATTGGGCGGGCCTTGATGGGGAACCCAAGCTTGTTGCTTCTGGATGAGCCCAGTGAGGGGTTGGCACCCATCATGGTTCAAAAAATTGGTGACTTGATTGAATACTTACGTCAACAAGGTACCACCATCGTTTTGGCGGAGCAAAACTTGCATTTCTGTTTAGGCTTGGCTGACCGTGCAGTGGTGATTGATAAAGGCTGCGACGTGTTTGTGGGCAGTATTTCAGAGCTCAATGCCAATGCAGATATCAAAAAGCGCTATTTGTCCGTCTGACTTGCTGGTTCACGCCCCACAATAAAACCAGCGTAGCCCTTGTTGACGATCTCTTCACAAGTGGTGCGGTAGCGCAGGAAGCCCCCAGGGTAGGGCATGAATACACGTGGTTTGCCAGGCACATTGGCACCTAAATACCAAGAATGCTTGGCCTGTGGCAGCAGGGTTTCATTGGCCGCTGCGTTGACAGTGGCAACCCAGCTTTCACTGGCTTGTTGGCTGGCCTCAATGGAGTCAATTTTATTTTTTTCCAGATGTTCAATGCAGTTTGTGATCCATTCAACATGGTGTTCAATCGCCGGTGGCATATTGCATAAAACAGAGGGGCTGCCAGGGCCAGTGATGGTGAACATATTGGGAAAGCCTGGCACCTGAAGACCTAGGTAATTCAAGGGGCCAGCCTGCCAAGCTTTTTGCAAGGTCACGCCATGTCGACCTTGAATATCCATTTTTAACAAAGAGCCCGTCATGGCATCAAAGCCAGTGGCAAAAATGATGATGTCCAAATTGAATTCTGTGGTGCTTGTTTTGATGCCACGAGGCGTGATGCACTCTATGGGCGTCTCTCGAAGGTTGACCAAATCAACGTGGGGAAAATTGAAGGTTTCGAAATAACCGCTGTCGATGGGCGGGCGCTTAGCAGCAAAAGGATGGTCAATATCGCTGAGCTGCTCTGCTTTAACTGGATCAGTAACAGTTTGGCGAATTTTGTTTCGAATGAAATCTGCTGCAGTTCGATTTGAGTCTGTATTTTGTAGCAAATCTTTGAAAGTTGCACGAAATTGCAGGCCGCCTTTGAGCCACGCTTCTTCATATATTTGGTTACGCTCATCTTCACCGACGTCATGGACTAAGCGTTCTGAGATGCGAAACGGGTGTGCATTGGTATTGCTTGTCATCACTTCGCGAAAGTGATCGAAATTTTCCTTTGCATAACGCTTAAAGGAATCATCCAGTGGTACGTTTCGAGCAGGAATGCTGTAGTTGGCTGTTCGCTGAAATACCGTCAAATGCTTGGCTTGTTCAGCAATCACAGGAATGGCTTGAATGCCGGTTGAGCCAGTACCGACGACACCCACATTTTTACCTTTGAAATCAACACCTTCATGTGGCCACTCACCGGTATGAAACCAGTCCCCAGTAAATGATTCAAGCCCTGAAATTTCTGGAATATTGGCAGAGGACAAACAGCCAACAGCCGTGATGAAATACTTGGCTGCATAAATGTGACCTGTATCTGTCGTGATATGCCAGCGCTTATCTGTCTCTACGTAATGTGCGCTTTGGACTCTTGTGCCTAGAACAATATTTGGACGCAACTCGAAACGGTCAGCCACGTGATTGAGGTAGCGCAAAATTTCAGGTTGTTGTGGGTAACGCTCTGACCACTCCCATTCATCTAAAAGCTCTTTGGAAAAATAGTAGGCGTAGGAGTGGCTTTCAGAATCACAGCGGGCCCCAGGGTATCGGTTCCAGTACCAAGTTCCGCCAACCCCTTGCGCTGCATCAAGTACTTTGACTGACAAGCCCAGTTTGTCGCGTAAAAGAAGCAATTGGTAAAGGCCAGAAAAGCCTGCCCCAACAACAATCGCGTCAAGCAAAACGGGAGAGGAGGGGGATGAATGGGCGACGCTCATTTTGTGTATTTTGCCTGTAATTTAATACTGCCCGCCAGATACCTGTCAAAATTTGCTTAAAGAGAAAGACACGATGAAACTCGATCCTCAGCAGACTGCTGACGCTTTGCCCTACCAGTTGCTAGCGCAAGAGATAGAACGTTTATTGGGAGACACCTCGGTCGTAGTGCCGCCGCGCTTGGTGCAGCGATTGTCAGACCAAAGCAGTTTATTTGTCATGCCAGCATCGGACGCGAAACTTGCCATCACCAAGCTCATCACATGGGTTGCTGACAACCCTGCGCGTGGTTTGCCGGCCATTCAAGGTGAGGTTATGGTGTTTGATGTTCGTGACGGCAGGTGTTTGTGCTTGCTTGATGGCCCGACCGTGACTGCGCACAGAACGGCTGCGGTGTCTTTGCTGGCAGCGCAAAAGCTGGCTCCCAATGCGGCTGGTAAATTGTTGTTGGTGGGTGCAGGTATTCAGGCACGCGCGCATTTACATGCGTTTGTGAACGGTTTAGGGGTGAGGGAGGTCGTGGTTTCCTCACGCACACGAGCAAGTGCACAGGCGTTGGTCGAAGAGGCTCAAGCAATGGGTTTACTGGCGGAGGTAGCAGATAACCCTAACCATGCATTGGCTGATTGCAGTTTGGTGGTGAGCGCAACCAGTGCCAAAGAGGTGGCTTTGTATTCAAAGCCTCGTCAGGATGCGTTTGTCTGTGCCATCGGTGCATTCACACCCACTATGGTTGAGTGGGCGCCTGATGTGTGTGCCTATATGGCCAAACATGGTCGAGTATTTGTAGATACCCGTGACGCTGACCATGAAGCTGGTGACTTGTTGCAAGCAGGATTGGATGTAACGAAGTTCCCTAGCTTGCAAGCGCTGGTAAGAGG
>CAMDIP010000161.1 GCA_945899335.1 Bordetella parapertussis | reverse complement strand
ACTTCCCACAATTCTTTGATACCGATGGCAAAGGTTTGCGTGTCTTTGCCTTGGTTGAGCTTGAAACGCTCAATGACTTGCTTGCCCAAATGGCCACGCGCTCCTTCGGCAAAGACGGTGTATTTGGCGTGTAACTCCATGCCCAGTTGAAAGTTGTCGGTGGGTTGCCCGTCTTTGCCCAAACCCACATGGCCGGTCGCCACGCCTTTGACAGAGCCGTTATCGTTGTGGAGCACTTCGGCCGCGGTGAAGCCTGGAAAAATTTCCACGCCTAAATTCTCCGCTTGTTGAGCCAGCCATTTGGTGACGTTGCTTAACGACACCACATAGCAACCGTCATTGTGAAAATTGCGCGGCATCAGCCAAGAGGGCACAGAGGTGGCACCATCTTCTGAAAGAATCAGTAACTCGTCGCCGTTGACAGCTTGGTTCAATGGGGCGCCCATTTTTTTCCAGTCGGGAAAGAGCTCGTTCATGGCCCGTGGGTCCATGACTGCACCGGACAAAATATGGGCACCAGGCTCAGAACCCTTTTCAAGCACTACCACCGACAGGTCGTGGCCTTTGCCTAGGCACAGTTGCTTCAAGCGAATGGCGGTGGCCAAGCCGCCAGGCCCGCCGCCCACCACCACAACGTCATATTCCATTGCCTCGCGAGGGCCAAATTGTTCGAGTAAATCTTGGGGTGTCATAAGAACGGTGGATAAGGTGTCATAGCAGCGACAGATTCTATTCGGAGTGGTCAGCACTTATCGCCATAATCAAACGCCTTTAGGCCTTGCCTGCACAACAGCCTTTTTTTGACTTTCAGGAGCTCCCTATGGCTTACAGCCTCGATTTATCCGGACGTGTGGCTTTGGTCACTGGAGCCTCCAGTGGCTTGGGTGCTCAGTTTGCCCAGACCTTGGCGAGTGCTGGGGCAGCTGTGGTTTTGGCAAGCCGACGTGAGGAGCGATTGAAATCTTTGCGCATTGACATAGAGGCGCAAGGCGGACAGGCGCATGTTGTTAATTTGGATGTCACCAACCAACACAGCATTGAAGCTGCCGTGGAGCAAGCGGAAGCCGAGGTCGGACCCATAGATATTTTGATTAACAACTCTGGCGTCAGTGCCACACAGCGTTTGCAAGACGTGCAAGAAGAAGACTTTGACTTTATCTTCAACACCAATGTACGCGGTGCATTTTTCGTGGCACAGGCGGTGGGCAAACGCATGTTGGCGCGATCCAAAGGTGTGTTGCCGGGCACTTATGCGGGTGGGCGCATCATCAATATTGCTTCGGCTGCCGCGCTGCGCGTGTTGCCGCAAATCGGCGTCTACTGCATGAGCAAAGCGGCAGTGGTGCAAATGACCAAAGCCATGGCGATCGAGTGGGGCAGGTACGGCATCAATGTGAATGCGATTTGCCCTGGCTACATCGATACCGAAATCAACCACCACCATTGGGAGACCGAGCAAGGGAAAAAATTGGTGAATATGTTCCCCAAAAAACGCCTTGGCCAAACCCACGATCTCGATGCTTTGTTGGTGATGTTGGCCAGCCCGCAAAGCGATTTCATCAATGGCGCTGTCATTTCTGCAGATGACGGTTTTTCGATATGAGAATAAAACTGCCTGTTGAAAAGAAACTGGTTTACCAAGAGGTGATAGCCATGCGCTGGGGCGATATGGATGCCATGGGGCACCTCAACAACACCAGCTACTTTCGCTATTTGGAGACGGCCCGTATCAATTGGTTTACCCAGTTGGCTTGTCCCCCCGATCCCTCTGGCGAAGGGCCCGTCATCGTCAATGCTTTTTGTAATTTTCTGATTCAGTTGGAATACCCCTGCGATGTACTGGTCAAGATGTATGTCAGCGATCCGCAACGCAGTTCATTTGAATCTTGGGCCACCTTAGAGCGGGCTGACCAACCTGGTGTGATCCATGCCGAGGGTGGCGCCACCACGGTATGGGTCAATTTCCCTTTGAAAAAATCTGCCTCCTTGCCCGATTGGATGAGGGCGCATTTGGTTTGAGGTGTTCAGTTTTGATGTGCTGCTCCTTTTAAACAAACTTTCATATCTCTTACTAAATAATTGATTTAATTCTTAATATTTAGTTTTTATGGTTAATATTCGGAGGTGTCCCGCTGCTTTTGTGGGACTGACGGAGATAACCACAGTGACGCTTCCCCACGAGTTGTCTGCGCAGATCATGCGCAAACAACCGACTCAAAAACGCGCTCAACTCACCATTGACGCGATATTCGAAGCCACCTCGCAAATTGTTGACCGAGAGGGTGTCAGTGGTCTTACCACCAACAAAATTGCAGCCAAGGCTGGCTTCTCAGTGGGCACGCTTTACCAATACTTTTCAAGCAAAGAGGCTATTTTTCGCGCCATGTCGCAGCATGGGCGCAGCTTGGTGCTGCGTGAACTTGAAAGCTATTTGTTCTCGGTCGAGTGTAGCCATGACCCAGAAGACATCACACCAGAAGTGTTTGTGCGTCGCTATGTACAAATTTGCATACAAGGTTTTGCTTTAGGGAAAAATTACCGACGCGCCATGAACCGCTTGTGTTGGCTGCTCGAGCAGCCCGAGGAAACCGCCTTGTCTGTGCAACAAATGGTGGACCGTTTGATGGCGTGTTTGAAATACCTTCAACACCCCTTGTTGCCGGATTTAGACGAGACACAAACCTTTGTGCTGAGTCGCTCGCTCATGGGCTGTTTGCGCAGCGCTTCCCTAGAGCGCTTCGAGCACATAGAGACTGAGGCGTTTGAAGACCAGATGGTTGATTTGCTGATGTCCCAACTGATGCGCAACCTGGTGCCTGCTTAGGTCTTCTTCTCTTTAGGGGTGCGCCCCATCAGATAAAACTCGGGGTTGGGCAACATATTTGAAAAACTCGCGATACGGTTAGACAAACCAAAAAAGGCGGTGATGGATGCGATATCCCAAATATCCTCATCGCTGAAACCATGGGTATGTAAGGGTGCAAAGTCCGCATCAGCAATTTCATCGCTGTGCAAACATACCTTCATCGCAAAGTCCAGCATGGCGCGTTGGCGTTCGCTGATGTCCGCCTTGCGGTAATTGATGGCAACTTGGTCTGCCACCAAGGGCTTTTTCTCATAGATACGCAAGATGGCGCCATGTGCCACCACGCAATACAAGCAGTGGTTGGCGGCACTGGTGGTGGTGACGATCATTTCACGCTCGCCCTTGGTCAGGCCACTGTCTTCACGCAGCATGAGGGCATCGTGGTAGGCGAAAAATGCCCGCCATTCAGCAGGGCGACGCGCCAAGGTCAAAAACACATTTGGTACAAAACCGGCTTTTTCTTGAACTTCCAAGACTTTGGCGCGGATGTCTTCAGGCAGGTCTTTGATCTCAGGGGCAGGGTAGCGGTTCATATCGTCTCCAGATGTTTTGATTATGCCCACCCCCTAGAATCGCTGCATTGCAGCAAAGGAGAGTGGTTTGAATAAATTGTTTCCCAGTGCCGCGGCCGCGCTTGATGGTTTGGTCCGTGATGGTCAGTTGATTGCCGTGGGAGGCTTTGGTTTATGCGGCATCCCCGAAGCCTTGATTGCGGCTTTGCGCGACAGCAAGGTGCAAAACCTCACCGCGATTTCCAACAACGCCGGTGTTGACGATTTTGGTTTGGGTTTGTTGCTGCAAACCCGTCAGATTAAAAAAATGATTTCTTCTTATGTTGGCGAAAACAAAGAGTTTGAACGCCAGTATTTGGCTGGTGAACTCGAACTTGATTTCACCCCTCAAGGTACCTTGGCCGAAAAGCTTCGCGCTGGCGGCGCTGGCATCCCCGCGTTTTTCACCAAAACCGGTGTCGGCACCGTGGTGGCCGATGGCAAAGAACTACGCGAATTTGACGGCGAAACCTATGTGTTGGAACATTCTTTGGTACCCGATGTGTCCTTGGTCAAAGCC
>CAMDIP010000160.1 GCA_945899335.1 Bordetella parapertussis | reverse complement strand
CGCGTATGGGTTCTAAATCTATGGTCTCGAAAGCATATCCAACCAGGTCAGGTTTGGCTGATGGAGTTACTTTGTTTTGAATGAATAAGGGATAGGCTGGAATATCAGCTTGTATTTCACCCACAATGTACTTTCCATCCAATAGCGCTGCAACATCATGTGGGGCTAAAACACCGCCCCATGTTGATGCTGGAATTAAAAAAATTCCGAATATAAAAATTCGTTCTAAAACCGTCGACATTAATTTTGATAAAAAACGCTGTAGGTTTAAGTGTTCCATGTCAACTTTTGGTAGGACAGACCAAGCGCAGAAAAGAAACAAGAGGGCTGCGGTATGCAAAAGAATGGCCAGAAGTTTTCATATTGCATTAACAAAGGCAATGACCGCTTCGCGTTCGTCCGTCATGCAACAAATGTGGGCTGCCATTGACCTGCTCAGACAAACGTCTGCCTGTGAAGTTACCGAAGTAGCTTTTATGACATGAGTAGATTCACTCTATGACTTTAAAAGTAGTTGTCTATAAGAGAATTGCATACCAAGGGTAAACATTCCTTAGGAGAATAAAATCCGAGCTTCTAAATAGTTAATTGGCACTCATTAGTCAAATTAAAACTCAAAATTTAATAAAGTTAATTTTTTTGAGCACGATCAAGAGATGTTGCCTATTGGTCAAAGAGGGGCCTGCGAATTAACTGGCTGCAAGGGCTTGATCGATGTCCCACAAAATATCGTCCAAGGTTTCCAAGCCCACACTCAATCGAATCAAGTCAGGTGGCACACCGGCTGCAATTTGCTGCTCTTCGTTCAGCTGCCTGTGGGTGGTGGAAGCTGGGTGAATCACCAAGGTTTTGGCGTCACCGACATTGGCCAAGTGGGATAAAAATTCGACGTTGTTGATAAAGCTTTGACCCGCTGCTGCACCGCCTTTGATACCAAAGCTCAACACCGCACCTGCCCCCTTTGGCATGTACTTTTGCACCAGCGCATGGTCGGGGTGGTCTGACAAACCTGGGTAATTGACCCATGCCACCTTAGGGTGTTGCTGCAAATGTTGGGCGACAGCCAGCGCGTTGCTGCAATGGCGGTCCATTCGCAGCGACAAAGTCTCCACGCCTTGCAACAACAAAAACGCATTGAATGGCGAGAGCGCAGGGCCGAATGTACGCATCCCCTCCATGCGGCATTTCATGGTGAAGCCAAAGTCGCCAAATGTTTCAAAAAAGCGCACACCGTGGTAGCCAGGGGAGGGCTCTGTCATGGTGGCAAAGCGGCCGTTGTCCCAAGGAAACTTACCCGACTCCACAATGACGCCGCCCATGGTGGTGCCATGACCTCCAATGAACTTGGTGGCCGAGTGCAAGCTGATGGCAGCGCCCCAAGACAAGGGCTGACACAAGTAAGGGCTGGCAAAGGTGTTGTCAATAAAAAGCGGCACACCGGCTTGGTTGACCAGCTTGGCGACAGGCTCGATATCGAGCACATTCAAAGAAGGATTGCCCAGGGTCTCGGCATACACAGCCTTGGTCTGCGGTGTGATGGCACGTGCGAAGTTCTCGGGGTTCGTGCTGTCAACAAAGGTGGTTTCTATGCCCAGTTTTTTGAAGTTCACACCGAGTTGGGTGTGCGTCCCGCCATAGAGCGTGCGAGCTGCCACGATGTGGTCACCAGCTTGGCAGACGTTGAGCAAGGCAATCATTTGCGCAGCCATGCCGCTGCCTGTGGCCACAGCGGCTCTGCCACCTTCGAGTGCCGCAATACGTTCTTCCAATACAGCTACCGTGGGATTGGACAAGCGGGAGTAGACGTTGCCAAAGGTTTGCAAGTTGAACAGGCTTGCTGCGTGCTCAGGGCTGTCAAACACATAGGAGCTGGTTTGGTAAATCGGTACAGCACGGCTGCCTGTAGCGGCATCGGGAATTTGCCCTGCATGAAGGCTCAAGGTGTCAAAACCAAACTTGCGATCAGCCATGGTGTGTCAATGTGGAGGTTGAGGGCGGCGGGCTGAAATCACGCCGGTGTTGACGCCAAACCACCCCAGTCCGCCAAACAAACGAGCGTGTTCAATCTTGACACAGCGGTCCATGATGACGGTCAAGCCAGCTTGTGCGGCAATGGCTTGTGCATCTTCGTTGATTACCCCCAACTGCAACCACAGCACTTTGGCGCCAATGTCGACCGCTTCCTTTGCAATGCCAGGGGTGTCGACGGGTTTGCGAAAAACGTCAACGATGTCCACGGGGTGGGGGATGTCTTTCAAGCTGGGATAGCAGGTTTCCCCCAGTATTTCTGGGTATTTGGGGTTCACAGGGATGATTCGGTAACCATGCTCTTGCATGTATTTCGCAGCAAAATAAGAGGGACGAAACCAGTCGGCAGACAAACCGACAACGGCCAAAGTGCGGTGGTTTTGTAAAACGTGGCGAAGGGTTCGAATGTCGCTCATAAGAGTCATATTAGCCCAAAAACAGAATAAATTTGCTTTATATCCAAATACAAGGCATAGTCCAGAGCTTCGATTATCAAGTCTTTGTCGTTGTAGTTCGTTTCTAGTTCTGCCCCTTACACGGTATTTCTCCCTTCGTCTCATCGCTTTCTTGACCTTCGACCCCGAGGGGGGCTTCCCTTTTTTTTAAAGAAATGTAAGACATGGCAACAGGTACAGTGAAATGGTTTAACGAGTCCAAAGGTTTTGGTTTCATTACTCCCGAAGACGGCGGCAAAGATTTATTTGCTCACTTTTCAGCAATCCAAAATCAGGGTTTCAAGACCTTGGCAGAAGGTCAACGCGTCAGCTTTGACGTGACCACCGGCCCCAAAGGCTTGCAAGCTTCCAACATCAAATCCGCCGATTAAGCGCCAGACGCTTTAGGCCGGAAGATGTCCAAAGAAGAAATGCTGGAAATGTCCGGCATGGTGCGCGAGGTGCTTCCCGACTCGCGTTACCGTGTCACTTTGGACAACGGCCACGAACTCGTGGCCTACACCGCTGGCAAGATGCGTATGCACCACATTCGTATTTTGGCGGGCGACAAGGTCACATTGGAGCTCTCTCCCTATGACATGACCAAGGGTCGCATCACTTTCCGTCATATCGAAGGAAAAGGACCCAGCGGTCCCAGAAAACGTCGGTTTTGACTCCCAGCCCAACCGATACAAGCGGTTTGGGCTATTTTGTCAAGCGAGAAACTGTCGCTATTGCAGGTGGCGCAGATTTAAATATCCGCTCTCTGCTAGACAAACAACAATGGCATGACCCCTTTGGTGAAGCCTTGGCTTTGGGTGTGTCCTCCGCCACCTGGCCTTTGTTTGGTTTGGTGTGGCCCTCGGCACAAAAAATGGCCGATCTCATGCAGACTTGGCCTTTAGAGAATTTACGCATTCTTGAAATTGGCTGCGGCTTGGCCTTGGCAAGTTTGGTTATTCATCGGCGTTTTGGCAATATCACTGCCTCCGACTGTCACCCCTATACACAGCGATTTTTGAGTGCCAATTTACTTTTGAACGCTTTGCCTGTGATGGCTTATCAAAGCGGCCATTGGGCACGTGAAAACCCGCAGTTGGGAGAATTCGATCTCATCATCGGCAGCGATGTGCTCTATGAGCGAGACCACCCTGCGCAACTCGCCGACTTCATTCAGCAACATGCAGCAAGCCATGCCCAAGTGCTGATCATTGACCCCAACAGAGGGCAGCGCAGCGCTTTCAATAAGCGAATGTCTGTTCACGGTTTTGGCTTGAGTCGAAGCGACATTGTGTTGCCATTGCATGACCTGACGCCTTACCGAGGCAGTCTGCTCAATTACCAAAGGGATTAAGTCTGGATCACGGCTTATTTAAGCTCGGCGGCGGCATGCAAATAGCTGTATTCCCCTTGACCGGAACCGCTTGGCCAAAGATAAAGTCTGTTTTCAAAATATTGAACACGGCACAAACCGCGCGTCCCTTCGGGGTATTGAACACCATATTGCATTGAGGACGGCC
>CAMDIP010000159.1 GCA_945899335.1 Bordetella parapertussis | reverse complement strand
ACAGTGACCACGTCGCCGCGCTTGTCATTGAAACCAACAGCGCCACGCACCAACTGGTTCAAGCGGTCAAGCTCTTCTTGTGTATAAGGAATAGTGGTGGGCGCAGCAGAGCCATCGGCAGGTTTTTCAACCTTGGTGCCTGCAGGAATGGGGCGCTCGTTAATCAGCACACCCACACCCAGCTTTTGGACATTGCCCATAGCGCTCTTGGTGTGGCGAACAGCACGGTCGAGTTCATAGTTTTTGGTCGAACGTGCAACCACTTGCACACCTTTTTCACTGACACCTTTGTTGGGGTCAGACACGGAAGTCTCTGAAGAAGCAGGGTTTTGTGGGGGGTTAGGCGGCGTATTTGAGAGTGAGCCTGGCACACCAATCGCATCTTTGAAAGAGTTGCGGTCTTCCACATACAACTCAGAACGGGTCTTGGGACCTTTGTCGCGTTGGTCAAAGTCTTCGGTGGTGATTTCTTCTTGGGTGAAATCCAGTTGCAAGCTCACCTGTGCGCTGACATTGGCCTCGCCCACGATGGGGGCGAGCAATTGAATCAAACGGGTACGGTAAAGGTCTTCCATTTGTTGCTTTTGTTGCAACTGAGCGCCGGTCAGACCCAAGGGGGCTTCACCCAGCATCTCGTTCATCAAGGTGCCGTAGTTGTCCACCACTGACACGTTTTCAGGTGCCAAATAGGGAACGCTCGATGCCACCAAAGAAATGATGGCCTGCACATTGGCAGAAGAGACTTGCTTGCCAGGTGCGCGGGTGATGATGACGGATGCTTTGGTCGGCACGCGGTCGCGCACAAACACGCTTTGCTTAGGGGAAGCCAAATGCACACGGGCATTGCGAATGCCTGCAATTTGAGAGATGGTTTTGGCCAACTCTTGCTCCATGGCATTGTTGTAGCGAACCTGCTCCATGAACTGACTGGTGGTCATGGCGGGCATGTCTTTCAAGGTTTCCATGCCTTGGGCTTCTGTGCGGGGCAAACCTTTGGAGGCCAGCAACATGCGGGCTTCTTGGTATTTGTCGCCTGGCACCATGATTTGGCCGGTGTTGTTGTCCACTTGGGGATCAAAATTGCCTGCCTTCAACGTTTCAATCGCCAACTGCTTATCGTTCTCGGGCAGCATCATGGTCAAGGGGCGGTAGGTTGGCGTCTTCATCGACATGGAAGCCAAACCAAAAGCGGCAACCACCATCAAGATCACGATGATGGGCAAGGCTTTTTTCACGGTGGGTTGTCGTACCAAATCACGCACCATGCCCATGGGGTCACTGAGTGCCGTGTTGGCCACAGAGCGAGCCACATCGTTGCTGCGAAGTGGTGTGCCGCTGGCCACCATGGAGGTTCCTGTGGAGGAACCATCGGAGGTGGTCAATGCGTTGTTGCTGGTGCCCAGCGGATTATTGAGTGTTGCGCTTGCGGTGGCCATGGTGTTCTCTTAAAGGTTTAAACCGGCATGTTCATGATTTCTTCGTAGGCCTTGAGCACTTTGTTACGCACCTGTAAGGTCGCTTCAAAGGCCAGGGAGGATTTCTGCATACCCAAGACCACATCGGTCAGGGGAATGTCTTCGCCACGTTGATAGGCTTCTTGCATCGTGCTGGACTTGACCTGCACTTCATTAACTTTAGAGAGCAGGTTTTTCACCGAGTCGGTGAAATTGGGCAGCTCTGTTTTGGGTGCCTGAATGTCTTGGGTAACTGGCGGCTTGATGTTGAGCTGCTCAGCGCCATTGGTCGCCTTGTTTTGGTAGGCGCGAATGGTTTCCATCATGCTGTTGACACTGCCGGCGGAGATTCGATCAATCATGGTGTGTGCTCCTCAATCAATCTGCGAAGGACAGTTCCATGCCACGCTCGCGCAGCTGCGCCAACTTGTAGCGCAATGTACGTGGACTGATGCCCAATTTCTTGGCCGCTTCGATGCGGCTTTCTGTGGCTTGCAATGCAGCCAAAATCACTTGATGCTCGCTGCTTTTAACCGCTGAAAACAAGTCGCTTGGCAGCAAACTGTCGCTGCTGACAGGCGCCATGAAGCTGTCAGGCGAGGGACAAGTGGCCACAGCCTCTAAAGGAAAATTCTCAATGGGAGTTGCCGTTGGTGCAGCAAACACCACTGCTTGGGTTGACTGCACTTCAACGGGCGTCGACCACAAAGGGCGCTCATCTGCGGAGGCAATCAACGCAGCCACTGGTAAAGCATCCATGTCCATGGTTTGGGCTTCGTCAAACATCAAATGGGCAGGTGTGATGACGCGTCCGGTACACAAGACTACAGCGCGTTGCACCACGTTTTCAAGTTCGCGCACATTACCTGGCCATGGGTATTGCAGCAACATGTGCTGTGCTTCCACATTCACCGACAAAGGCACGGCACCTTTGGCATGGCGTGTCAACGACTGAGACACCAAAGGCAAGATATCGCCTGAGCGCTCTTTCAAAGGTTGAATGCGCAAACGGAAGGTACTGATACGGAAATACAGGTCTTCACGGAATTCGCGCTCCAGAATCGCTTGGCGCAAATCTTTATTGGTAGCTGCAATGATTCGCACATCCAAATCGATGGAGGTTTCACTGCCCAGGCGGTTGAGTTTTTTCTCTTGCAACACCCGAAGCAATTTGGCTTGCAACTGAATAGGCATTTCGCCGATCTCATCAAGGAAGACCGTGCCGCCTTGGGCTTGTTCAAACAAGCCTTTGTGTTCTTTGTGGGCGCCGGTGAATGCGCCCTTCTCGTGGCCAAACAACATGTCTTCAATCAAATGCTCTGGCAAGGCTGCACAGTTCATGGCGACAAACGGGCCTTTGGCTCGCAGGGAAGACTCGTGCAGCACACGGGCCAATACTTCTTTACCGGCGCCAGTGGGGCCCACCAGCAATGCGGCAACTTCGGTCTGCGCGACACGCTGAGCCAAGGCCAACAGGTGTTGACTGACGGGGTCGACAAACACATAACTCTTGCTTTTAACTTCAGCGGAGAACAAACCGTCTACCGCGACATGCCAGCAAGCGGTGTCCCACTCATCGCAGGGCAGCACATGCAGTGCACCCAGGCGCATGGCGTCGACTGCGACTTCCATGCGGCGACGCTCTACGCGGCAAACCACAGGGACAGCGCAACCGAGTTGGGCAATCAGGGTCAGGACTTCTTTGAGCAAGTCAGCGCTGTCACCGAGTCGGATAACCAGCACATGCGCTTTGCGAAGGGCCAAGTTCAGCTCGCCCACGGTCGAGACCTGTTGAGGTTCGATGTGCGCTTGCGCAAGCTTCTCTCGATCGGCATCGGGCAGCGGACTGAACGGGTCCAGCCAAACAGCTTTGATTAATTTGCCAGTAGATAGATTCACTTTAATTAGCCTGAAGTCAATGGTCATTGCTTCAAGCAATACGTGTGCCACGTATAAAGTAATACTATTAATAGTTCATTTATTTTATTTAATGAATACTTATATATTTATATATTCACCTGCTAGACGAAAATCCGACATGAAAGACGCAGGTGCTCAGGCTTCCCAGACGTTGGAAGAGTGCGTGCGCGGCTTGACCTTGCTCACCACCGCTGCGGGTACAAATGGCGAAGGGTCAGCCAAAGGGGACGCAGGAGGTTTGCTGAGGAAGCCCCGACAGGGATTTCCATCGGTTCGGTAGACCTCAATCGCAGGCAAAACCCTGCTCTTGAAACCCATCAAACGACAGGCATAGGGCTTAGCGGGGTCCCAACTCACCATGAAGTGAACACACTTCCAGCAATCTGGTCTTTGAGAACCAGACAGGTGGAGGGGAGGTGTGCCGTTATTCATGGCGGATTGGACTGAACTAGATCAGCCTCTTTATCAGCCTTGCAACAGTTTCAGCACAGACTGCTGACTGGTGTTGGCTTGAGCCAGCACCGCGGTAGCGGCCTGTTGCATGATCTGTGTCTTGGCCATTTCGGTAGAAGCTGAAGCGTAATCTGCATCCTCAATCTGGCTGCGTGAAGCAGACAA
>CAMDIP010000158.1 GCA_945899335.1 Bordetella parapertussis | reverse complement strand
CCTTAAACAGCTGCTTTATCAGCCTCGCTGGTGAACGAGTCGGCGAAGAAATCGTCCTCAGGCAAACCACTGGCGACATAGTCTCTCTTGGCAGAATCCACCACGATGGGCGCACCACAGGCGTACACCTGATAAGCCGCCAAGCTTGGCGTGTCTTGCAACACCGCCATATGAACAAAGCCGGTTCTGCCGCTCCACGCATCTTCAGGTAAAGCGTCCGACACCACAGGGATGTATTGAAGATGGGGCATCAAAGGCAGTTGCGCCAACACCCAGTCGTTGAGATACAAATCTGAGGGACGCCGTCCTCCCCAGTACAAACGTGTGGGCCTTGTGATGCCTTTGTGCTGCATATGCTCTATCAATGCTTTGATGGGCGCAAACCCTGTGCCAGAGGCCAGTAGCACGATGGGCATAGCGCTTTCCTCGCGCAAGTAAAAGCTACCTTGGGGTCCTTCAACTCTTTGTATGTCTTTTTCTTTCATAGCGCCAAACACATGGTCGGTGAATTTGCCCCCTGGCATATGCCGGATGTGCAGTTCAACTTTGGGCGCATCAGCCGCCAAGGTGTGCGGTGCGTTTGCCATGGAGTAAGCGCGGCGCGAACCGTCACGCAGCAAAAATTCCACATACTGACCAGCGTGGTATTGCATCAACTCGGTGGCGGGAAGTTGCAGAAAGATACGCATCACATCGCTGGAGACTTTTTCCATGGAAGCAACGCGAACCGGCATTTTCTTCATGGGAAAAGCGTCCGCCGAAGTGACTTGCTTGGACTCCAACACCACATCTGACAAAGCCGTGGCGCAGCATGTCAACACCAAGCCTTGGGCGCGCTCTTTATCACTCAAAGCCTTGGTTTGGTAAGTGCCCAGTTGCACTTCACCGCTGATTTTTTTGCATTTGCAAGAACCACATGCGCCATCCTTGCAGCCATAAGGCATGTTCAAGCCTTGTCGAATGCCAGCGGAGAGCAAAGTTTCGTCGCCCTCAACCGTGAAACTGCGCCCACTGGGTTGCACCACAATCTGAAAAGCCATGCTTGTTATCCTTGGAAACCTGTTTGCCATCGAAAGCGCTGATTTTGCCCTCAATTCAAAGTCCACTTGGTGCCTTGCCCGCAAGGTTTCGTCGCCCCCGTGTCTTGATCGTCGGTTGTGGCGATGTGGGTTTGCGTGTGGCGGGTTTGCTCAAAGCCTCTTCGCGTCTGATGGCCTTGACCAGTTCAAGCCAGCGTGTGGAGACTTTGCAGCGGAGCGGCATCACCCCCATGCTGGGCGATTTGGACAAACCGCAAACCCTCAGGCGTTTGGCTGGCGTGGCCACCCATGTGGTGCACATGGCGCCACCGCCCCTTGAAGGTCATACCGACCCGCGCACCCGTGCCTTGGTGTTGGCGCTGCGTTTGCGCAGTTTGCCCTCTTCGATGGTCTATGGCTCAACCACGGGCGTCTATGGCGACTGCGAAGGTGAATGGATCGATGAAACGCGTCGACTCCAACCCCAAACTGCCAGAGCGCAACGGCGTGTCAACGCCCAAGACTGGGTAAATTTTTTGGGTAAAAGCGGTTACCCCAGAACCCAAGTGCTGCGTATTCCGGGTATCTATGCCATGGACCGCGAAGGTGGAACGCCGCGTGAGCGTTTGCTGCGCGGCACACCGGTGTTGCAAGCGCATGAGGATGTGTACACCAACCATATCCATGCAGACGATTTGGCCCGTGCCACGGTGCTGGCACTTTGGCGCGGCAGGCCTTTGCGAGCCATGAATGTGTGCGACAACACAGACATGAAAATGGGCGACTACATGGACAGCGTCGCCAAGATGTGGAACCTGCAAGCCCCCGCTCGCATCAGCCGCGAGCAAGCACAGTTGCAACTCTCGCCCATGGTGATGAGCTTTTTGAACGAGTCTAGGCGTATACGATCAGTGCGCTTGGCCCAAGAACTGGGTTTGCGCCTGCTTCACCCCACTGTGATGGACGGCTTAAAGATAGCTTCCAAGACCTAGCGCATTCCAATTTTGGCGTCGCCAAAAATACCGTTCGCTTCTTTGGGCAAGCTGCGCCAGTATTGCTGGGTTGCCTGAACTTGACCACCCAGGGCGGCGGCGGCCTCCCAACCCCAGCGGGGTTTGTATAAAAAGCTGCGACCCAATGCCACCAGATCCGCTTCGCCTTTGACCAAAATATCTTCGGCTTGCTGTGGTTGCGTGATCAGTCCCACAGCGATGGTGGGCATTTGGGTTTTTTGTTTTACGTGGTGAGCAAAAGGCACTTGGTAGCCAGGGCCAATGCTGATTTTTTGCTGAGGCGCAATACCGCCTGAAGAGATATGGATGAAGTCTGCACCGGCTTGTTTGAGCATCAATGCGAAGTCGGCGGTTTCCTCTAAGGTCCAACCGCCATCGATCCAGTCGGTGGCAGACAAACGCACACCAAAAACACCGTCAAAGACCTTCCGCACGGCTTGAAAAACTTGCAAAGGGAATCGGGTACGACCAGCGAAATTGCCGCCATAGCTGTCATTACGTTGGTTGGCAATGGGAGACAAAAATTCGTGCAATAAATAGCCATGTGCGCTGTGCAACTCGATCATTTCCAAATCCATGGCTTGGGCGTATTTGGCTGCTTGCACAAAGGCTTGCTCAATCGCGATCAAACCCGCCGCATCAATTTCGTGGGGAGGTGCTTCACCCTCCATGACATGGATAGGAGAAGGTGCCACGGTTTCCCAGCCACCTTCATTCGTCGGAATCAACATCCCGCCTTGCCAAGGTTGAGCGCTGGAGCCTTTTCGACCCGCATGGGCGATTTGCAAACAAACAGGCACAGGCGGCGCTAAGCGGCGTGCACGGGCCAAGGTTTCGGACAAGGCATGGGCGGTTGCGTCGTCCCACAAGCCAAGACAGTTGGGGGTGATTCGGCCTTGGGCAGTGACAGCCGTTGCTTCAATCATGAACAAGCCTGCGCCACTGTTGAGCAAGTTAGCCCAATGCATCAAATGCCAATCGTTGGCTTGACCATTCAAATCGCAGGCGTATTGGCACATGGGGGCGACCACGATACGGCTGTGTAGGGTGAGTGAGCCGCGGGGAGAACCGAGCTGAAAGGGGGAGAAAAGCTGACTCATGGCAAAAAACTTCAAAATACAGACAAATTGCATCTTAAAGCCCCTCGTGGATTCAAGTTTGATAACTGTCATGCCGATACTGTGAGTAATCTTTGTGTTTTGTGTTTTCTTATGCGCCTCATATACCTGCCATTTTTTTGGATATTGGCCTCTTTAGCTGCCTGTGGCGGTGGTGGGGGCGGTGACAGCGTGGGCGGTGGCGGCGTGGCTGTAAATGCCTCAAGCGTTTCTGGCTTGTCCACGGGTTATCTGATCGATAGCGCTGTTGAGGGGGTTGCTTACACCGTCACCACCAAAGATGGGCAAACCATCACCGGCGTCACCGACGCTGCGGGAACCTTCAAATATATTGATGGTGAAAAAGTGGTTTTTTCCATTGGGAGCATAGTTTTCCCATCCACGATGGGCGACTCCACCATCACCCCGTTGACCATGGCGCAGGGTGGCACGGGGCCGGTGGCGACCAATGTGGCTTATCTGTTGCAGTCGCTGGACTACGACTTGGATCCTTCCAATGGCATCAAGATTGACTCCAAGGTGGCGCAACTCAAAGCCATTGCTGCATTTGGGACCAACAAAATTGATTGGACACAAGACACGGCGACGTTTGCAAATAACCTCCAAGTCAAGACCTTGATTGCCCAAGCCAAGTTGCTGAACCCTGACAACAGTAATCCATCTTTACCAGCAAAGCCTGAAATCACACCAGAAACCGCTGATAAGCACTTGTCTGAAACTTTGTTTGGATCACTCGACACCCAGTTCGTGTTGCAGGAAGGTTGCGCAGACAGCATTAGTTTGAACAAACCGACCTTGACCGATCTTTCCCCCAATTTGTGGGCTGATTTGTTGGCAAAGCCCAAATTACCTG
>CAMDIP010000157.1 GCA_945899335.1 Bordetella parapertussis | reverse complement strand
GCGCAAGATTTAGAGAGCAAAATTTGGCCGCTGTCATGCCGCAAGATCAACGGCATTGGCCCCAAGGCAGAAGCCAAACTTCAAGCGCAGGGTATTCACACCATTGGCGATTTGGCAGCCAAAGATTTAGATTGGCTGAAAAGCGAATTTGGCAAGAGTTATGGTGCTTGGCTGTTCGATGCATCTCACGGCTTAGATGAACGCGCGGTGGTGACCGAAAGCGAGCCTGTGTCCATGAGTCGCGAAACCACTTTTGAAAAAGACTTGCACGTGGTGAACGACCGCGCCGCCTTGGGTGATATCTTTACGCGCTTGTGCCAACAAGTGGCCGCTGATTTGCAGCGCAAAGGCTATGTGGGTAAAACCATTGGCATCAAGCTGCGCTTTGATAATTTTCAAAGTGTCACCCGAGACCAAACCATTGACCATTACACCGCCAATGCAGCAGACATTCGCAAGATCGGCGGGCTGTGTTTAAAACGTGTGGACATGAGGCGACGCTTGCGCTTACTGGGTGTACGCGTCGGTGCTTTGGTGAAAGCCGATTCCCAAGAAGCACTTTCCCCTGATGCGGCAAAATCTGTCTTGCTGTTGCGCGAACCCTCACCCCCTACCGAGCCCCACCATGAACAAGCTGACCTGTTTTGAACTGAGCATCCAAGACCATATTGCCCACTTGGTATTGAGCCGCCCCCAATTGCTCAACACTTTGGACCTGACTTTTTGGCGCGAACTCGATGGGGTGCTGCACGATTTACACCAAGGCAACCAAGCAAGGGTATTGGTGATGAGCAGTACAGGCAAACATTTCAGCGCGGGTATGTCACTCGATGTTTTTGGTGCATCGGTCAGCATGGACGATCAAAGCGCCGAAGGCCGCGCCGCCATTACCGACATGTTGGCTGGTTTGCAGTCCACCTTCACCCGCATTGAAAACCTGCGCATCCCCGTCATCGTTGCATTGCAGGGTGGTTGCATTGGTGGCGCGGTGGACATGGTCACGGCTGCTTGCCTGCGCTACGCCAGCGCAGATGCGTTTTTCTGTATTCAAGAAATCAACATCGGCATGGTGGCCGATGTGGGTACTTTGCAGCGTTTACCCAAACTCATGCCCATGGCCGTGGTGAAAGAACTGGCTTACACCGGCAGGCGCATGAGCGCAGACAAAGCTTTGCAATACGGCTTGGTCAATGAAGTGTTGCCTGACGCGGTCAGCGCATTGGCCGCCGCCATGCAAACCGCCAAAGAGATCGCCAGCAAACCGCCTGTGGCGATTTGGGGTACCAAACAAGCGCTGCACTATGCCCGCGATCACAGCACCGAAGATGCTTTGAAACAAATGGGCTGGTTGCAAAGCGGCATTTGGAGCAATGCCCATGTGAAAGAAGCCATCGATGCGTTTCAGAAAAAACGCTCGGCCAGCTTTGCCGACATGGCACCCTTGAAATCGTTTAACGACTAAGCGGCTTATTGCCGCGCAGTACGCACTTGCGCGGGCAAGCCTTGTGCATGACTGCTGCGCCAAGGGTTTATATCCACCCCACCTCGACGCGTGTAACGTGCATAGACGGTGAGCTTGGTGGGTTTGCAACGCGTCAAAATATCCATGAAGATGCGCTCCACGCAATGCTCATGGAATTCATTGTGGTTGCGAAAACTCACGATGTACTGCAACAAACCAGCTTGCTCTATTTGCGCCCCGCTATAGCTGATGCTGACACTGCCCCAGTCCGGTTGACCCGTTACCAAGCAATTGCTTTTCAGCAAGTTGCTGTAAAGCGTCTCGGTCACTGGTGCTTCGTTGGAAGCAGCACTGAGCAATTCAGGCGCAGGTTGGTAATGGCTGCAGTCCAAATCCAATCGATCCAAACTCAGTCCGTCCATTTCTGCGATTTTTTCTTTGGCGTATTGCTCGGGGGACATTAACTGCACACCCACACTGGACTTCACCACACCCCCACGCCAAACCGCCTCGGACAGGTCTTTTTGCAAAGTTTGACGAACTGCATCGATGTCAGCAAACACAGTGTTGTTGAAACTGTTGAGGTACAGCTTGAGGGACTTGCTCTCCACCAGATGCGTACTTTCACTTGGCACGGTAAAGCGTCCTAGCGCTACCTGAGGTTTGCCTCGCGCATTAAGCCAACTCAATTCGTAAGCAGTCCACAAGTCAGCACCCAAAAAAATCGGACGGTCTGTGACGCCAATCAGCGCACGCTGCGCTGCTCTGGGTAAGGGGTAGAGCAAGGCGGCGTCGTAACGATCGGCATAAGTGGCCAACTTGCCCAGCAAAGATGTTTCAGGGGTATTCATAAAGGCGTGTGTGCATTCAAAAAAGGCAAGAGCCGCGCCATCATGTTGTCGATAGCGCCAGGCGGCATATCGTGGCCCATGCCCTCGATGCCATGCAATTTGGCGTTAGGGATGCGTCTGGCCGTGTCTTCACCACAGGCATAGGGCACCAAGGGGTCGGCTTTACCGTGAATCACCAAAGTGGGCGTGGTGATGCGAGTCAGCAGACCAGCGCGTTCACGATCGGCCATGGCAGCCAGCATTTGGCGGTAAGCACCCATGGGTCGGCTGCTGCGCTTCAAGGAATCATTGACCAACTGCTGTTGCGAACCTTCAGGGTGGGCAAAGCCCGGACCGGCCAACGCTTGCACAAAGCGCAGTGCATGTTGATGTGCAGCCTGTGTGCCGGCTTTGGCTGGCGGCGTGAACAAAACGCGGCGCATATCGGGGGTAGGGCCTGGCAAGCCTTTGGCACCGCTGCTGCTCATGATGCTGGTCAGGCTTAAGGCACGTTGTGGAGAACCAATACAAATACGTTGCCCAATCATGCCGCCCATACTCACACCTACCAAATGCGCTTGGTTGATTTGCAAGTGGTCCAGCACACCCAAAACATCGTTGGCCATGTCTTGGATGCTGTAAGGAGCTTGCGGTTGGAAACCCAATTTTTGTTGCAGCATGAACCAGAGTAAATTCGGGGCAGGCAGATGCGCCATGTCTTGCGATAAGCCAATGTCACGGTTGTCTAGACGAATGACACGGTAGCCTGCTTGGTGTAATTGATGCACCATGGCTTCAGGCCAAACTATCAGCTGCATGGCCATGCCGGGGATCAACAAGACCGCGACGCGGTCTTTTTCACCGGTGTCTTCAACTTCAAGTCGAACACCATTGATAAAGAGTTGCATGGCCTGGCCTTTCAGTCCTTGAGTTGACGGCGAAATACCAAGGTATCTTCACTTGAAGCCGTGGGTGTGTAACTGTAGCCTTCTAAATTAAAACCTTGCAATGCGTTGGGCGACTTGACTTGGTGTTGTATGGCGTATCGCGCCATCAAGCCCCTTGCGCGTTTGGCAAAAAAACTGATGATTTTGTACTGGCCGTTTTTAAAGTCTTGGAACACGCATTCGATCACCCGCGCTTGCAAGGCTTTGCGGTCCACCGCTTTGAAATACTCTTGCGACGCCAAGTTGACGATGACGGGGTCTTTGCTGTGGCCAAGTTGTTGGTTCAAATGCTCGGCGATTTGCGCACCCCAAAACTGGTACAGGTTGTTGACCTTGCCGTGCTTGAGCGCCGTGCCCATCTCGAGGCGATAAGGCTGCATCAAGTCCAGTGGGCGCAACACGCCATACAAACCACTCAAGATGGCCACATGGTCTTGCGCCCACAGAAAGTCTTTGGGTTTCAGGCTTTTGGCGTCCAAGCCTTCATAGACATCGCCGTTGAAGGCCAGCACCGCGGGGCGGGCGTTGGTCTCGGTGAACTTTGGCGACCAGGCTTTGTAGCGGTCCACATTCAACTGGGCCAAGGCATCGCTCAAGTCCATCAACTCGGCGATTTGCTTCAGGCTCTTCTTTTTGAGCGTTGAAATCAGCTCAGTGGACTGCGGGACAAACTGCGGTTCGCTGGCCTTGACAGGCGGCAAGGCGGACTCGTAGTCCAGGGATTTGGCGGGGGAGAGCAGGAATAACATCCTGTGATTATTTCAAATCCCCAGC
>CAMDIP010000156.1 GCA_945899335.1 Bordetella parapertussis | reverse complement strand
GTGACCAAATAATCGTCGCCCACCACCTGAATTCGTTGACCTACAGCGTTAGTGAACGCCTGCATACCGGCAGTGTCGCCCTCTGCGAAAGGGTCTTCCACCGAAAGAATGGGGTATTTGTTCACCCAGCCCAGCAAGACTTCTAGCCACGCTTCGCTGTCAAATTCTTGGTGCTCCAAGCCCAGCTTATAGGCACCGGCGTGGCCAAACTCCGAGGCGGCGATATCCAAAGAGATGACCATTTGGTCATAGCTGTAACCCGCTGCGTCGATAGCGCGGGTCAGGGTTTGTAACGCTTCTTCGTTAGAGTCAAAAGAAGGCCACCAACCACCTTCGTCGGCCACGCCAGCAAGTTTGCCCGCCGCAGCCATCAGCTTGCCTGCCGAATGGTAGACATTGGCAACCATCACCAGCGCTTCGTCAAAACTTTGGGCACCCACGGGCATGACCAAAAAATCTTGAATGTCCACACGCCGCCCCGCGTGGGCACCGCCACCAAAAATTTGGATTTCCGGCAAGGGCAGACGCACAGGTTTGTCGCCTGCCAAATAGCGCCACAGTGGCAGGTGTTCGCTGGCCGCCGCCGCTTGCAACACCGCCAGCGAGGTGGCGATGGTGGCGTTGGCACCCAAGCGGCTTTTGAGCGGTGTGCCATCTAAGGTAATTAGGGTGTGGTCAATTTTTGCTTGGTCTCGTGCATCCATGCCCAGCAAGGCTTGGGCAATGGGGCCGTTGACTTGACCCACGGCTTGGCTGACATCCAAGCCACCCAGTGTGGGGCCGCCATCACGCAACTCCAGCGCCTCGCGGCTGCCGCGCGAAGCCCCCGCAGGTGCCACGCCTCGCCCGATCGCGCCGTTGCTCAGTTGCACATCGACTTCCACGGTGGGGCGACCGCGAGAGTCCCAAATACGGCGGGCATGAAGGTGTTGAATCGTGGTTCTCATCAAGGTGTCCAATGTTGTCGCAGGGTCTGCAAAAGGGCCGTTGGTTGAAGCAAAAAGGGTTTAGCAAAGCGTCGCACCTGCTCGCGCTGTGCGTCGGAGGTGATGTATTCCACGGGCGACTTGCCATCCACCCGTGCCAGCAACATGCCCGCCAGCAGGGCGCAGGTTCGTGCTTCAAGGTCCCCGCGGTTTTCCCAACTCACCGCTGATAAATAGGTCTGTGCCAAGGCATCAAAGCTAGCCAAGTAAGCCATGTGGTGGGCGGGTTGCCATAGGCATTTCAGCAGCAAATGGTTAAGCACAAAGGCCAAATCGAAAGCAGGGTCGCCGTACCAAGCGCATTCGGCATCCAAAAACACGGGGCCGTGTGGGCCTACCAAGATGTTTTTGGGGCTCACGTCGCCATGCACCAAGGCGTGTTTGTGCGACAGGGTTTGTTGCACCAAGCCGTGCAAAGCGTCGGCGCAATCGGGGTGGCGCAAGGCGGTGGCGTTGAAATAGGGGTCAAGGCGAATGGCGATGAAATCTGCGTCGTGGTCAAAGGCTTGACTTAAAACTGCCTGTCCGGCACTTGCACCATGCCAAGCCGCCAAACAATGCGCCACTTGTTGAGCGGTGTCTATGCTGACCACGCCAGCCTGCAATTGGTTTTTCCATACGTGATGGGCTTGAGGTTCCAGATAAGCCATGGCAAACACGCAGTCGGTGGCGTCTTCACCCAATAGCGCAGGAACCGCTTGGGGCAGGTGTTGCGCGGCAAAGCGTAACCATGCCACCTCGTCTCGGTTGCGCTTGACCGGTGCTTCCCACAGCGCCGCTACTTTCAGTTGTGGCAAAGCACGTTTAAGGCAAAAGCTTTGCCTTGGCGTGTCCACCCGCACGATGAGGGAGGAAACGCCGCCGGTCAACGGTGTGAAAGTGACCTCTTCATGGGGCAGCAGCAAGCCCATGCGTTGCAGGGCTGGCAGCATCGCTGCGAACTCTTGCGAAACGGTTGGATGGCCTGGTGAAGAGCTCATGGGGTGTCGAAAATTCAGCTGATCAGTGCTTGGGCAAATTCTTGCGCGTTGAAGGCTTGCAAGTCTTCGAGCTTTTCGCCTATACCGATGAAATACACCTTCAGCGGTTGGACGGCTTGTGGGTTGCGTTGCTGCGCCCACAAGGCAATGGCGGCTAGCACACCGCCTTTGGCTGTGCCGTCTAGTTTGGTGACGATCAAGCCTGTCAGGCCCAGCGCTTCATCAAACGCCTTGACCTGTGCCAAGGCGTTTTGACCTGTGTTGCCGTCAATCACCAGCAACACTTCATGCGGCGCGTTTGTATCAGCCTTTTGGATGACCCGTTGGATTTTTTTCAGCTCGTCCATCAGGTACAACTGGGTAGGCAAGCGTCCTGCGGTGTCAATCAACACCACATCGCGTCCTCGCGCTTTGCCTGCGGTTACTGCGTCAAAGCTGACTGCGGCGGGGTCGCCTTGGTCTTGGCTGATGATGTCGACTTGGTTGCGGTCAGCCCACACCAATAACTGCTCTTTGGCGGCGGCGCGAAAGGTGTCTGCGGCTGCCAACAAAACGCTGTGTCCTGCGTCGCTTAAGTGGCGTGTGAGTTTGCCAATGGTGGTGGTTTTCCCCGCACCATTCACACCGGCCACCATGATGACGGTGGGTTTGTTCACGTCCAGCGACCATTCCCCTTGCAAAGGAAGCAGTACCTCTGTCAGCACCTCGGTCAGTAATTCTTTGACCTGCGCGGGTTGGGTGCTGCCACTGGCTTTGACGCGCAACTTCAAGGCTTGCAAAACGGCTTGTGTGGCAGGCATTCCCGCGTCAGCCATTAACAGCGCAGATTCAAGCTCTTCAAACAGCGCGTCATCGATGACTTTGCCGCCAAACACACCCGCGATGCTGCTGCCTGTGCGTTGCAAACTGCTGCGTAAACGACCTAACCATGTTTGGGCCGCGACTTGCGAGGCCGATGGCCCTTGATCGGGCAAGGCTGTTGGCGCTGGGGTCTTTCGTTTGAACAGGCTGAACATGGGGGCAAGGGTTTCTAGAATGATGGGTTGCTCGCCATGGGGCGAGCTTGAGCTAAAGCCATTCTATGAAACCCTTCTTCCCAGCACTTCCAAGCAACTGCAAGCTGTTTCTCCTGGGGACAGCGCTGTTGCTGGCCCTGCGTCCTGCATTGGCGCAAACACCCGCCGAGGCTCAACAGTTCACTCTGAAAAACGGCATGACGCTCATCATCAAGGTGGACAAACGTGCGCCTACCGCGGTACACATGCTGTGGGTACGGGTAGGTTCCATGGACGAGGTTGATGGCGTATCGGGCGTCGCCCATGTCTTGGAACACATGCTGTTCAAAGGCACGGCCACGGTCAAGCAAGGCGAGTTTTCGCGCCGCGTGGCCGCTTTGGGTGGGCGAGAAAACGCTTTCACCAACAAGGACTACACCGGTTATTACCAACAAATTCCGTCCAAGCGTTTGCCAGAAGTCATGGCGCTTGAGGCTGATCGCTTTGCCAACAACCAGTGGCCAGACCTTGAGTTCACCAAAGAGGTCGAGGTGGTGAAAGAAGAGCGGCGTATGCGCACTGAAGACTCGCCCCGCATGTTGATGTACGAGCAACTCTATGCCACCCAATTTGTCGCCTCGCCTTACCGCCGCCCCGTCATTGGTTGGATGAACGACTTGGACGCCATGACCCCTCAAGACGCCCGTGATTTTTACCGCCGGTGGTATGTCCCCGCCAATGCTGCCATTGTGGTGGTGGGCGATGTGGATGTGGCCGAGGTCCAGCGCTTGGCTGAATCCACCTACGGGCAAATTCCCGCAGGTGTGGTGCCTGCGCGTAAGCCCAGAGAAGAGCCCACCCAAACCGGCACCCGCCGTGTATTGGTTAAGGCTCCCGCTGACCAAGCCTATCTCGCCTTGTCGTGGAAGGTACCCAACTTCTCTGGCTTTGAAGCCACTGACGACAACCGCGATGCACTGGCGCTGACTTTGCTAGCCGCTGTTTTGGATGGCTACAACGGTGCTCGCCTAGACCGCGCTTTGGCGCAAGGCGAGGGCCGCTTGGC
>CAMDIP010000155.1 GCA_945899335.1 Bordetella parapertussis | reverse complement strand
GCACCAGTTTGTGAAAGAACGGCGTTTTTTGGCTCAGCTTGTAGCCGTGGCGGATGGCGCGGCGAATGATGCGCCGCTGCACATAGCCGCGCCCCTCGTTGGAGGGCACCACACCGTCGCTGACCAAAAACGCAGTGGCGCGCAAGTGGTCGGCAATCACGCGCAGCGAGGGCGTGGCCAAGTCGGCACAGCCGGTTTCACGGGCGGCGGCTTGGATCAGGGTGGCGAACAGGTCAATTTCGTAGTTGCTGTGCACATGTTGGAGGATGGCGGCCAAGCGCTCGAGGCCCATGCCGGTGTCCACGCAGGGCGCAGGCAGCGGCGTGACCGAGCCGTCCTCGGCCATGTTGAACTGCATGAACACGTTGTTCCAAATTTCGATGAAGCGGTCGCCGTCTTCATCGGGGCTGCCCGGGGGGCCGCCAGGGATGTGGTCACCGTGGTCGTAAAAAATTTCAGAACAAGGGCCGCAAGGGCCAGTGTCGGCCATCATCCAAAAGTTGTCGCTCTTATAGCGCCCGCCTTTGTTGTCGCCAATGCGGATGACCCGCTCGGGAGGCAAGCCAATTTCCTTTGTCCAGATGTCGTAGGCCTCGTCGTCCTCTTGGTAAACGGTAGCCAGCAAGCGCTCTTTGGGCAGTTGGTAGACCTCTGTCAGCAACTCCCAAGCCCATTTCAGGCTCTCGCGCTTGAAGTAGTCGCCAAACGACCAGTTACCCAACATTTCGAAGAAGGTGTGATGCCGCGCGGTGTAACCCACGTTTTCCAAGTCGTTGTGTTTGCCACCTGCGCGCAGACAGGCTTGCACCGAGGTGGCGCGCACGTACGAGCGCTTGTCCGAGCCCAAAAACACGTCTTTGAACTGCACCATCCCCGAGTTGGTGAACATGAGGGTGGGGTCGTTGCCTGGCACCAAGGGGCTGGAAGCCACCACGGTGTGGCCTTTGGCGGCGAAGAAATCGAGAAAACTTTGCCGAATGTCGGCGACAGATACGGGGGCTGAAGTCATGAGGAATTTTATGCCATGATCAGCTCCCAACTTCAATGACGGTGGCTTACCCATGGACATGCAAACCTCACCACTGGCCTTGCTCAAAGACCCCAGCTTGCTGAAAACCGATGCGCTGATCAATGGCGAATGGGTCAAAGGCTTGCAACGCTTTGATGTGCTCGACCCCAGCAGCGGGCGCAAACTGGCCGATGTGGCCAACCTTGGCCCTGATGATGCCACCCGCGCCATCGCCGCCGCCGACGCCGCATGGCCCGCTTGGCGCAATAAAACCGCCAAAGAACGCAGCATTTTGTTGCGCAAGTGGTATGACTTGCTGATGGCGAACGTAGAAGATTTGGGCCGTATCCTTACCGCCGAACAAGGCAAGCCCTACGCCGAGGCCAAAGGCGAAGTGGCGTACGGCGCCAGTTTTGTTGAGTGGTATGCCGAAGAAGCCAAACGTGTGAATGGCGAAACCCTGCCGCAGTTTGACAACAACCGCCGTCTCATGGTGCTGCAGCAGCCCATTGGCGTGTGCGCCGCCATCACGCCTTGGAATTTCCCCTTGGCCATGATCACACGCAAAGTTGCGCCTGCTTTGGCAGCGGGTTGTCCCGTCATCATCAAACCTGCCGAGCTCACACCGCTGACCGCTTTGGCGGCTGCCGAACTGGCGTTACGAGCAGGTTTGCCAGCCGGTGTGTTGAATGTGCTGACCGCCGACAGCACCAACAGCATTTCTGTGGGCAAGGTATTTTGCGCCAGCGACACCGTGCGCCACATCAGCTTTACCGGTTCCACCGAGGTTGGGCGCATCCTCATGGCGCAGTCAGCGCCCACAGTGAAGAAACTCGCGTTGGAGCTGGGCGGCAACGCGCCTTTTATTGTGTTTGACGACGCCGACATTGACTCTGCCGTCGAGGGCGCCATGATCAGCAAGTTTCGTAACGCGGGGCAAACCTGTGTGTGCGCCAACCGCATCTATGTTCAAGACGGCATTTACGATTCGTTTGTCGAAAAATTTGCAGCCAAAGTCGCCAAGCTGAATGTAGGCAATGGTTTTGCCGAAGGTGTGACCCAAGGACCGTTGATTGAGGACGCAGCGGTCGAGAAAGTCGAGCGACATGTGGCTGATGCGGTCAAGCAAGGTGGGCGTGTACTGGCGGGTGGCAAAAAAATGCAAGGTCAGTTTTTTGAACCTACTGTCATCGCTGATGCCAAGGCCAGCATGTTGTGCGCCAAGGAAGAAACCTTTGGCCCGTTTGCGCCGGTGTTTCGTTTCTCAACAGAGCAAGAAGCCATAGACGCCGCTAACAACACCGAGTTTGGTTTAGCCAGTTATTTCTACAGCCGCGACGTGGGCCGTATTTACCGTGTGGCTGAAGCTTTGGAATACGGCATGGTGGGAATCAATGTAGGCGTCATTGCCACCGAGCATGTGCCGTTTGGCGGCATGAAGCAGTCAGGTTTGGGTCGGGAGGGCTCAAGCCATGGCATGGCCGAATACCTTGAAATGAAGTACCTTTGTATTGGTGATATATTTCAGAAATAGCAAAAACTCATTTTTTACACTACAAAATGATCAATTCTGACAAATTTATTTAAATTTAGTATCTATTTAAATAAATGAAAACCTTTATCAAAAACTGTTATTATTTTCCTGTATGAGCAACCATATTTACATTCGTTTTTTAACTCTGCTTCACACCATCGAGGGCAAGGGAGAACTTCCCGTTTTAGACCTTGATGCCAAGAAATTATTAGAGACTATTGCTGTTCGTCATGCACAAGGCAAGCCACTGACCGTGACGGAAACCATGGCCATGGCGCATATCGCCTCGCCTGCCACGATTCACCGGAAATTAGATATATTGCGCGAAATCGGCATGATCGACACGCAATTCGAAGGCAGCAACCGCCGCACCAAATTTTTGGTGCCTACGCCCCTAGCGTTTCAGTACTTTCAAACGCATAGCAAGGTCATGGACCAAGCTATGGCACAAACCCCCTAAGCGCTGGGTTTGCTTTACCTAAATAAGTGCAACGCCAGTCTTGCTCTGCAAGAACTCGCGGGTCACGCCATCGGCAAGTTCAACCAGTTTTAAGCCCTCGGGGGTAACGTCCATCACCGCCAAGTCGGTGATGATGCGATCGACCACGCCCACGCCCGTCAAGGGCAAGGTGCATTGAGGCAGGATTTTTAAATCCTCGGTGCCGTCTTTTTTCTTGGCCACATGTTCCATCAAAATGATGACGCGTTTGACACCAGCCACCAAATCCATGGCGCCACCCATGCCCTTGACCATCTTGCCCGGAATCATCCAGTTGGCCAAATCGCCTTTTTCGCTCACCTGCATGGCACCCAAAATAGACAGGTTGATCTTGCCGCCACGGATCATGGCAAAGCTGTCGTGACTGCCAAAAATAGAAGTACCTGCCAATGTGGTCACGGTTTGTTTGCCGGCATTGATCAGGTCGGCATCCACATGGTCCTCATTCGGAAAAGGGCCTATGCCCAACATGCCGTTTTCGGACTGCAACCACACCTCGATGTTGCTGGGCACATGGTTAGCCACCAGCGTGGGAATACCGATGCCCAGATTGACATAAAAACCGTCTTCTAATTCGTGGGCAGCGCGCGCTGCCATTTGGTCTTGGCTCCAACTCATGGTCAGACTCCCGCTTTCTCTGTAATGGTTCTTTTTTCAATACGTTTTTCGGGGTGGGCATTGAGCACGATGCGGTGCACATAAATGCCGGGCAAATGGACATGGTCGGGGTCTAGTTCTCCCACCTCGACGATTTTTTCCACTTCCACCACACAGACTTTGCCCGCCATGGCAACCGCTGGGTTGAAGTTACGAGCGGTCAAGCGAAACTGCAAATTGCCCACGCGATCTGCGGCATGGGCTTTGACCAAGGACACATCGGGTACCAAAGAATGTTCCAACACATAGGTTTCGCCGTCAAATTCGCGTAGTTCTTTGCCATCGGCCACCACGGTGCCGACACCGGTTTTGGTGAAAAACGCGGGGATGCCAGCGCCGCCAGCGCGAA
>CAMDIP010000154.1 GCA_945899335.1 Bordetella parapertussis | reverse complement strand
GTGGAACTTCACGCCGCCACAACAACCCGCCAGCGGTTCGACCACGGTTTGAATGCCACAGGCGTCCAGCACCCGTGCGGTGGCGGTGTTGATGTTGGGGCTCATGGCGGGCTGAACACAACCGGCGAGCATCAATACCTTGCGTGTATGTTGGCGAGTGGGCCACGCGCCTGCGCTGCGGGCTTCGGGCACCTTGACTTTGAGGCTGCTTGGCAACAAGGCACGCACGCTTTGCCCCAACTTCATGGCGGGGGCGAACAAGGGCGAAGACAGGCCTTCTTTCAATGCCCAGCGCAGGGTTTGTTCTGCGGCGGGGCGGGGGACTTTTTCGTCCACCAGTTTGCGCCCAATGTCCACCAAATGCCCATACTGCACGCCGCTGGGGCAGGTGGTTTCGCAGTTGCGGCAAGTCAGGCAGCGGTCCAAATGCAGCTGCGTGTCCCGCGTGGGTGGCACGCCTTCCAACACCTGTTTGATGAGATAGATGCGCCCGCGTGGGCCGTCCAACTCGTCTCCCAACAGTTGGTAGGTGGGACAGGTGGCGGTACAAAAACCGCAATGAACACATTTGCGCAAAATCGCTTCGGCCTCTTGGCCGTCGGCGGTGTTTTGGTATTCGGGGGCAA
Source organism: Bordetella parapertussis (assembly GCA_945899335.1). Taxonomy (GTDB): domain Bacteria; phylum Pseudomonadota; class Gammaproteobacteria; order Burkholderiales; family Burkholderiaceae_C; genus Limnohabitans. The sequence goes on along the minus strand of CAMDIP010000154.1, from coordinate 3,446 downwards.
GATTAGTTTGCATGGTTGTCAGCTCAGACCCAGTCGGCCGGTGTTGAACACACCGTGCGGGTCAAATTGTTTTTGCAGTTCGCGTTGGATGCGTTGTTGCGCTGCAGGCAAGGGCGAGAACACGGCAGGCAGATCGTCAACAGCGTTTTGGGGTGCGCGAAACAGGGTCGCGTGGCCACCGACTTGCGCGGCAATAGCGCGCAGTTCGTTGGCAGCGGACAGTGGCGCCCACAACCAACGCAAGGCCCCATGCCATTCAATCAGGGGCGCACAGGGCAGGTCCAGAACCGGCGTGGTTTGCGGCAGGCTCAAGCGCCAAAGCGCCATATCGGCCGCGGGGGGCGAAAAAAACGGCAGGCGTTGATCGCGGCACGCCGACCAATCGGCCACAGCCTGGGTCTGGGCCATGGCGGATGCCTGCCCGCCCAAGGCGACCACATCGGCACACATACGCGGCAGCGCCGCATCCACCGCTGCCACTGCGCCACGCAAGCGCACAAACAAAATCTCTTGCGCGGGGTGTGCCGTGGTGTCGTGCACCCAGCAACTGGCGTTCAAGGGCAGAGGTTGTGCGCCCCAGCGGTGCAGCAGGGCCAAGGCCTCTGCCTGTGGCAAGTGGCAAGCCAGCGTGACTTCTGCGGGCGCTTGGGGCAACACCTTGAGCGATACATCGGTCAGCACACCCAAGCTGCCCATGCTGCCAGCGAGCACACGCGACACGTCATAACCGGCCACGTTTTTCATTACCTGCCCACCAAAAGTGAGCCGCTCGCCTTTGCCGTTGAGCATTTGCACGCCCAGCACATGGTCGCGCACGCCGCCTGCCACCGCTCGGGCTGGGCCCGCCAACCCACAAGCCACCATGCCGCCCACGGTGGCACTACTTTTGTCGTTGAAGGAAAAATGGGGCGGCTCAAACGCCAAGCATTGGCCCTGCTCGGCCAAAACGGCTTCAAGCTCCGCCAAAGGCGTGCCGCAGCGCACGGTGACCACCAACTCGCTGGGCTCGTAGCTGTCGATGCCGCTGTGGGCGCGGGTATCCAACACCGCGTCGCTGTGGGTGGCTGTGCCGTAAAAGGCTTTGCTGTTGCCGCCTTGGATGGACAAGGTTTGGCCTTGGCGGGCGGCGGCGTGGCTTATCTGCGCTTGGAATTGTTCGATGACTGAAGACATAGAACCAAGATGTTAGCTGTTCAAGAGCTGTGCCATGCGTTGGCTGTCAATATTCCCCCCGCTGATGATGACGCCGATGCGTTGGCCACGCAGCTCTTGAGGCGCCTGCAAAAGGGCGGCGAGCGACAAACAACCGGTGGGCTCGACCACCAGTTTCATGCGCTCGGCATACCAACGCATACACGCCACCAACTGTGCATCGCTCACGGTGTGCACCGCTTTGACCAGACGACGGATGATCTCAAACGTGATGACGCCGACCTGCGGCGACTGCGCGCCATCAGCAATGGTTTTCGGTGTGGCAATGCGCACCCGCGCGCCCTTGGCGAGAGACTGCTGCACATCGTTACCTGCCTCGGGCTCCACACCAAACACCGCGCAATCGGGCGACAAAGCATTGGCAGACAGCAAGCTTCCGCTAAGCAAACCGCCGCCTCCCAAACACACCCAAAGACTGTCCAAAGGGCCGGTGTCTTGCAGCAGTTCCAACGCAGCCGTGCCTTGGCCGCTCAGCACATGGGCGTGGTCGAACGGCGGAATAAACACCATGCCATCACTATCGCAAAAGCCTTGGGCAATGGCATGAGCGTCTTCGTTGTAGCGGTCGTAATGCACCACCTGTGCGCCGTAACCCAGAGTGGCGGCCAACTTCAGGGATGCAGCGTCGTGGGGCATCACGATGGTGGCCGGAAATCCCAGTATTTGTGCCGACAAAGCAATGGCTTGTGCATGGTTGCCTGAGGAATAGGTCACCACACCGGCTTTGCGCTGAGCTGGAGTGAATTGCGACAGCGCATTGAAAGCACCGCGAAACTTGAACGCCCCCATGCGCTGGAAGTTTTCGCATTTGAAAAAAACCTCGGCACCGAGTTGGCGGTTCAAGGTGGACGACTGCAACACCGGTGTGCGATGCGCCACACCAGCAAGCCGCTTTGCAGCGGCTTGCACATCGTCAAAGGTGGGCAGGCTCACTTGGCGATGACGCGCACCATCTCCAAGCACTTGTTGGAGTAGCCCCATTCGTTGTCGTACCAAGACACGACTTTCACAAAAGTGCTGTCCAAAGCGATACCAGCGTCGGCGTCAAACACCGAGGTGCAGGGCTCGCCACGGAAATCGCTGGCCACTACTTTGTCTTCGGTGTAACCGAGTACACCCTTCAAAGCGCCAAGGCTTTGCGCTTTCATTTCGGCGCAAATTTCGGCGTAGCTGGCAGGGTTTTCCAACTCAACAGTCAGGTCGACCACCGACACATCAGAGGTCGGCACACGGAAAGACATGCCGGTGAGTTTTTTGTTCAAGGCGGGGATGACCACACCCACCGCTTTGGCGGCACCCGTGCTGGAAGGGATGATGTTTTCCAAAATGCCGCGTCCACCGCGCCAGTCTTTGTTGGAGGGACTGTCCACGGTTTTTTGGGTGGCAGTCGCTGCGTGTACCGTGGTCATGAGGCCGCGCTTGATGCCCCATTTGTCGTTCAACACCTTGGCCACGGGCGCCAAGCAGTTGGTGGTGCAAGAAGCGTTGGACACAATGGGTTGTCCTGCGTAAGTGGCGTGGTTCACGCCATACACAAACATGGGCGTGTCGTCTTTAGAGGGGGCTGAGAGCAACACTTTTTTGGCGCCAGCAGCCAGGTGTTTTTCAGCGGTAGGTTTGTCCAAAAACAGGCCAGTGGCTTCGATCACCACATCCGCATGAACCTCGTTCCATTTCAAAGCAGCGGGGTCGCGCTCTTGGGTAAGGCGGATTTTTTTACCGTTGACGATCAGGTTGTTGCCGTCGACCGACACCTCGCCTTTGAAACGACCATGCACGCTGTCGTACTTGAGCATGTAAGCCAAGTAATCGGGTTCCAACAAGTCGTTGATGGCAACGATTTCAATGTCGTTGAAGTTTTGCACCGCTGCACGAAACACCATTCGGCCGATGCGCCCAAAACCGTTGATGCCTACTTTGATCGCCATGATTGCTCTCTCTTCTTTCAAGTTTCAAAAATAAAGCGCGGGCTGTGCCTGCGCACAAAGGGATTAGCCTTGCAATACCTTTAGTACAGTCTCGGCCACATTTTTTGGGGTGAAGCCAAAGTGCTCAAACAACACCGGTGCGGGGGCGCTTTCGCCGTAGGTGTCAATGCCGACCACGGCGGACACGCCGTATTTCCACCAGCCGTCGGTCGAGCCCATTTCCACCGCAATGCGGGGAATGCCTTTGGGCAACACGGCTGATTTGTAGGCCACGCTTTGGCGGTCGAAGGTGGTGGTGCTGGGCAT
>CAMDIP010000153.1 GCA_945899335.1 Bordetella parapertussis | reverse complement strand
CCAAAGGGTGCCATGCTCACCCATGACGCCGTGCTGTGGCAATACGTCAGCTGTGTGATCAATGCTGAAATTCATGTGGATGATTTGGCCTTGCATTCACTGCCTCTGTACCACTGCGCCCAACTGGATGTATTCTTCGGGCCTGCGGTCTACGTGGGAAGCACCAATATCATCACGGCTAAACCTACGCCCGATAACCTCTTGCCGCTGATGCAGCGTTTTGGCGTGACCAGTTTTTTTGCGCCGCCGACGGTTTGGATTGCTTTGCTGCGCTCACCCTTAATGGACGCTGAAAAGCTGTCCACCTTGGCCAAAGGCTATTACGGTGCGTCCATCATGCCGGTTGAAGTGTTGCGTGAACTTGCGGCACGTCTGCCGCGTGTGCGGTTATGGAACCTGTACGGGCAGACGGAAATCGCGCCCTTGGCGACTTTGTTGGGGCCAGAGGACCAATTGCGCAAACCCGGCTCCTGTGGACGGGCTGTGATTCATGTGGAAACCCGCGTGGTGGATGAGCAGATGAACGATGTCCAAGCAGGTGGTGAGGTGGGTGAAATCGTGCATCGATCGCCGCACCTCATGCTTGGCTACTTTAACGACGAAGAGCGTACTCGTGCAGCTTTTGAGGCTGGCTGGTTTCACAGCGGAGACTTGGCCACCATTGACGCCGAGGGTTTCATCACGGTGGTCGATCGCAAAAAAGACATGATCAAAACAGGTGGCGAAAACGTCGCCAGCAGGGAAGTCGAAGAGATGATTTACCGCCTGCCCACCGTTAGCGAGGTGGCGGTGATTGGTTTACCCGACCCCAAATGGGTAGAGGCTGTGACCGCTGTGATTGTGGTCAAACTTGGACAAAGCTTGTCTGCAGATGAGGTTCTTGTCCATTGCCAGCAGCACATGGCCGGTTTCAAATGTCCCAAGCGGGTTATCTTCACTGATACCTTACCGAAAAATCCCAGCGGCAAATTGCTCAAGCGAGAGTTGCGAGAGCTTTACGCCTAAAGGCTGTTCAATGGCCTTATTGCACCGTGTACCAAGGGGTGCCCTCTAAAGGGTCAGCCACCGGAATATCAGACGCGCTGCAACCCAGGGCATGGGCCAGTACAGTTTGCGCCATATCGGGGCGGTTGTTTCGTTCGCTCAAATGGGCCGCCACCAGCAGGTTCAAACCACTGTGATTCAAAGCGCTGGCGAGTTGCGCTGACTCGCTGTTGGACAAATGCCCAAGGGGGCCGGCAATGCGTTTCTTCAAAAAAGGGGGGTAAGCCGATTGCGCGAGCAATTCGCTGTCATGGTTGCATTCCAGCAGCAAGGCTTGACAAGCTTGCAAAGCTTGAACGACATGGTCGCTACCGTGTCCTAAGTCCGTAAGGACCCCCAAGCTACTGGCACCATCGCTGCAACGCAGTTGCAGTGGCTCTCTGGCGTCATGCGGCACCGTGAAGGGCTGGAGTTGCAAACTGCCCAGCGTCAAAGTTTGCCCATCCTTCACAAGCAGCAACTGGTCGCTGGGCAACCCCCAACCCATCACGCCACTGGCCAAAGCCGTGCCACGGCTCATCCAAACGGGCAGGGCGGTACGTTTTGCTAATTGTTGAGTGTGACCAATATGGTCGGCGTGTTCGTGTGTCACAAATACCGCGTCGAGGTCTTCAAGCGTTAAATCAGCTTGAGCCAATCGCTTACTCAGTTCTTTGACGCTTAAGCCGCAATCGATCAGCAAGCGAGAGACCTGCGCACCGCAACGCGCTTCCACCACGGTGGCGTTGCCTGCGCTTCCACTGCCCAGGTTTTTGAATCGCAGCACGCGTTACTGCAATTCTTTAACCAATAGTTGGGCGATTTTTTGCGCCGTCGCAGATGCATCAGGTTGGCCCGACGCGTTCAAGATGGAGATGGTGGAGGTGGCATTGTCTGTACTGACAATTTTCAATCGGTATTGCTGGGGGCCTTGGCTGTTCTTGGAGGAACTGAACAATTTGCTGAAGAAGCCTTCCTCTGCCTCATCGGGCATGTCCACATAACGAACAAAGTACATGCCTTGTTTGCGGTCACGGTCTTCGACAGTGAACCCGTTGCGGTCAAGCAAAACCCCCACGCGACGCCAAGCTACATCGTAGCCTTGGTTGAAGTTCACAGCAGGCTTGCCGTCTAAGGTAATGAGTTGGCTGGCGCTCTTGGCGAGGCCGCCTTCAAACGCTTTGGCGTTGTCTGCAGTCGCGGTTGTGGGAGCAAGCTTGAGCATCAAGCGGCGAAGGAATTCTTTTTCTAACTCTGGGTCATTGGCGCGAGGTTGCCAGACCGTACTTTTGGACAGTTTGTCTGAATAGACCTCCACCATACCTCGGTGCACAACGTACAACTCGGTGTGGTTGCTGTCGGTACGGTCTAGGCGTATGCGAAATTTGTCGCGCTCGCCAGTGGAGTACAAGCCATCCAAAACTTTGCCCAAGTTACGTCGAATAAAGTCTTGGGGCAATTTGGCACGGTTCTCAGCCCATTCGGTTTCCAGCACGCCAATACCTTGCTCATCGCGCACCAAGGTAAAGCCAGACTCTTTCCAAAAATCACGCACTGCAACCCACAGATCTTCGGGTGGACGGGCAATATCGAGCCACATTTGGTTGCCGGCTCGCTTGACTTGTATGTCGGCCAAAGCCAAGGGGCTGGTTAAAGGGCCCAGATCTGGTTTATTGCCGGCGCCTAAATCGTTGGCGCTGATGGTGCCACCAGGAACATCAAAGCGTTTGTTGCGGGTAATTTTGCTGAGGTCGGGCGGGACTTCCAAAGATTTCGCGGTAGGCGCTTCGGTTTGGGTTTTGTAGTTGACCTTATCGGAGTCCATAATCGAGCCACATGCCGCGATGCTGCTGATGCACAGCATCAGTCCCAAGCGGTAAAAAATGGCAGGTTTGAATGCAAACATCACAAGGTGTCCTTTTAGGGTGTCAAATCACGCCACAACTGCGCATGGCATTTTCCAATGCCGGTTGAAGGTGTGAGCTAAATGGGGTCATAGGCAAGCGCAAGGTGGGACCACACAGCCCCATGCGTTGGGCGGCCCATTTCACGGGAATTGGGTTCGATTCGGTGAACATGTTTTTATGCAGGCTTAGCAACTGGCGCTGAATAGTCATGGCTTGCTGAGCTTGACCTGCGATAGCCGCAAGACACATTTCGTGCATGAGTTTGGGTGCAATGTTGGCAGTCACGCTGACGTTACCATGGCCACCGCAAAGCATCAAAGCGACAGCTGTGCCGTCATCGCCTGAATAAACCGAAAACCCCTTGGGGGCTTCGTGTATCAACCACTGTGCGCGCTCGATGTTGCCGGTGGCTTCTTTGATGCCGATGATGCCGCCAATTTGCGCCAAACGCATGACCGTGTCGTGCTGCATATCGGCGACGGTCCGACCAGGCACGTTGTAGAGCACCATGGGCAAATCAACTGCTTCTGCAATGGTGCGAAAGTGTTGGTATTGACCTTCTTGTGTGGGCTTGTTGTAGTAGGGCACCACTTGCAACTGGCAATCGGCACCGACTTGTTTGGCAAAGCGGGTTAATTCAATGGCTTCATTGGTGGAATTGGCTCCACAACCGGCCATGATGGGCACACGTCCTGCTGCTTGTTCGACAGAGACGCGGATGATTTCACAGTGTTCTTCAACAGACACCGTGGGTGACTCGCCGGTGGTGCCCACCACCCCTATGCAGTCCGTGCCTTGTTCTATGTGCCAATCAATCAGACGACGCAGTGCCGAGTAGTCGATGCTGCCATCTTCATGCATTGGCGTGATCAAGGCCACGATGCTTGCGCTTATGGGTTTCATGTAAGGTGGGGCATCAAGTAGGTAAAGACCCGCATTCTAGCTTTTCTGAGCTGTTGGGGGTTCGCCTGCAAAGCGTTTGTCGTGGCTGTCGGTGTTCACAGCCACGACCCGCTGAACATACCTGTCTGGCGAATGCAGGAATACATCTTCAAAGGCCACAATGCGAAGCGTTTTGCAAAGCAACAAAAGTTCGCCGTGGTTCAAAAGGAATTCGGGGCGCGAAGGTTTGCCCACTGATTCGTTGCCAGC
>CAMDIP010000152.1 GCA_945899335.1 Bordetella parapertussis | reverse complement strand
GCACCAGCACCCTGCTTAAAAACGCCTCAAGCAATGTGCTGCGCTTCAAAATAGACGAGCAACTACCCCCCGAATTGGCATCGCAAGCTCGGGTGACCGGGCGCATTGTGCAGTTTCCCGCCCATGATGCGGCCCAAATTGAGCATTACCTTGCTGCTGTGCGCGAAGCGGGTTTGGTGGCACAAGACGTTGAAATCCGCAAGGCCGATTTGGAAGATGTGTTCTTGGATGTCATGGGGGCTGCGTCATGATTGGTTGGCAAGCGCTGTTTTACAAAGAAGTGCTGCGCTTTTGGAAAGTCAGCGCCCAAACCATTGCTGCGCCTGTGCTCACTGCGCTGTTGTATATGCTGATTTTTGGCCACTTGCTCGAAGGCCGCATCACGGTCTACGACAGTGTCAGCTACACCGCATTCTTGGTGCCAGGTTTGGTGATGATGAGCCTGCTGCAAAACGCCTTTGCCAACAGTTCCTCTTCCATGGTGCAAAGCAAGATGATGGGCAATTTGGTCTTCATCCTTCTCACCCCTTTGGGACCCATCAGCTGGTTTGCCGCCTATGTGTTGGCGGCGGTGGTGCGCGGCATGGCAGTGGGCGTGGGCGTGTTGCTGGTGACTGTTTGGTTTGCGCCCTTGACCGTGGTATGGCCTGTATGGATCTTGGTGTTTGCGCTCTTAGGCGCAGCCATGCTCGGCACCTTGGGGTTGATTGCGGGCTTGTGGGCTGACAAGTTCGACCAAATGTCCTCCTTTCAAAACTTCCTCATCACGCCCATGACGTTTTTGAGTGGTGTGTTTTATTCCATCCATTCCTTGCCGCCGTTTTGGCAGCAAGTCAGCCACCTCAACCCGTTTTTTTACATGATCGACGGCTTTCGCTACGGCTTTTTTGGTGTGAGCGATGTCTCGCCGTGGCTGAGTTTGTCGCTGGTGGGCGGCGCATTTGTGTTGGTGGCTGCCTTCGCGCTGCATTTGCTGCGCATAGGCTACAAAATTCGGGGGTGATGTATGACGGCAGACCAAATTCAAACCATGATTGGCGCAGGCCTGCCCTGTGAGCATGTGCATGTAGAGGGTGACGGACGACATTGGTACGCCACCGTGGTCACCAGCGCATTTGAGGGCTTGCGCCCCATCCAGCGCCATCAAAAGGTGTATGGCACCTTGGGCGACAAAATGGCCAACGACGAAGTACACGCTTTATCAATGAAAACTTTCACCCCTGCCGAGTGGAAGGCGCAGGCCTGAAGGCCTGAGACGCTATGGACAAATTGCTGATTCGCGGTGGCCGCCTCCTGCAAGGCGAGGTGGCCATTGCGGGGGCAAAAAACGCCGCCTTGCCTGAACTGTGCGCCGCCCTTCTAACCGCCGACACGCTGACGCTTGCCAATGTGCCCCGCTTGCAAGATGTCTCCACCATGGTCAAGTTGATACGCCACATGGGCGTGAGCGCCGAGCGCAACGAGGCGGGTGACATGGTGCTCAACGCCAGTGCTTTGCACAACCCCGAAGCACCCTACGAGTTGGTCAAAACCATGCGCGCCTCGGTACTGGCACTGGGCCCCTTGCTGGCTCGCTTTGGCCATGCCAAGGTCTCGCTGCCAGGCGGTTGCGCCATTGGCACACGCCCTGTGGACCAGCACATCAAAGGCTTGCAAGCCATGGGCGCGGTGATCGATGTGGAGCAAGGCTATATGGTGGCGCGTTTGAAAGACGGGCGTAGCCGCTTGAAGGGCGCACGTATTGCCACTGACATGGTGACCGTTACTGGCACCGAAAATTTCCTCATGGCGGCAGCTTTGGCCGAGGGCGAAACTGTGTTGGAAAACGCCGCCCAAGAGCCAGAGATTCCCGATTTGGCCGAGTTGCTGATTGCCATGGGTGCCAAGATCGAAGGCCACGGCACCAGCCGTATCCATATCCAAGGAGTTGCGCAATTGCATGGTGCTTCGCACACAGTCGTGGCCGACCGCATTGAAGCGGGCACGTTTTTGTGCGCGGTGGCTGCAACGGGCGGTGATGTGCTGTTGAAAAACGCTCGCGGTGACCATTTGGAAGCGGTGGTTGACAAACTGCGCGAAGCGGGCGTGAGCATCGAGGCGGTGCCGGGTGGTCTGCGGGTGCACGCTGAAGGTCCTGCTTTCTCGCACCTGAAAGCGCAGAGTTTTCGCACCACCGAGTACCCTGGTTTTCCCACCGATATGCAAGCCCAGTTCATGGTGCTCAATGCGGTGTCGCAAGGCAGCGCCAAAGTTACTGAGACGATTTTTGAAAACCGCTTTATGCATGTCAACGAGTTGCTGCGTTTGGGCGCACACATTCAAATCGACGGCAAAGTGGCGATGGTCGAGGGTGTTGCCAAGTTATCAGGTGCCACCGTCATGGCCACCGATTTACGTGCTTCAGCTTCATTGGTGATTGCCGGTCTGGTGGCCTCAGGGCTAACCACAGTGGACCGCATCTATCATCTGGACCGCGGCTATGACCGCATGGAAGACAAACTGCGCGCCTTGGGCGCGGACATCGAAAGAAGCCGATGAGCATCACCCTGGCGCTGTCCAAAGGACGTATTTTTGACGAGACCTTGCCGCTCTTGAAAGCCGCAGGCATCGAGGTTCTAGAAGACCCCGAAAAGTCTCGCAAACTCATATTGCCCACCAACCAAGACAGCTTGCGCGTGGTCTTGGTGCGCGCTTCTGACGTCCCAACCTATGTGGAATATGGCGGCGCGGACATGGGCGTGGCGGGTTTGGACACGCTCATCGAGCATGGCAGCTCAGGTCTGTACCAACCGCTGGACTTGCAGATTGCGCGTTGCCGCATGAGTGTGGCGGTACCCCAAGGTTTCGATTACGCCGCCGCCGTCAAGCAAGGCGCTCGGTTGCGCGTGGCCACCAAGTACGTGGCGATTGCCCGCGATTTTTTTGCCACCAAAGGCGTGCATGTGGATTTGGTGAAGCTCTACGGCAGCATGGAATTGGCACCCTTAACCGGTATGGCCGATGCGATTGTCGATTTGGTGTCCACGGGCAGCACCTTGAAAGCCAACCACCTGATTGAAGTTGAGCGCATCATGGACATCAGCTCACGCTTGGTGGTTAACCAAGCCTCGTTGAAGCTGAAAACCAAGGCCATTCGGCACCTGATAGAAACTTTTGACGCGGCCATCAGCGCTCGTGCCAAAGCCTAAACAAAAATCCCATGCAAGCCCGTCCGCTGCGCCTGTCCACCACTCAAGCCGACTTTGAAACCTTGTTTCAACAGCGCCTGCATTGGTCGGCCGACACCGATGCGGCCATTGAGCAGCGCGTGGCCGACATCTTGGCCGATGTGAAAGCGCGAGGCGATGCGGCGGTGCTCGAATACACCGAGCGTTTTGATGGTCTGCAATCGCCCAATATGGCAGCGCTGGAATTGACCCAAGCGGAGCTGAAAGCCGCTTTTGAGGGCTTGCCCAAGGTTCAGCAGCAAGCTTTGCAAGACGCTGCCGCGCGGGTGCGCAGCTACCACGAAGCGCAGAAAAAAGCCTCGGGTGAGAGTTGGCAATACCGCGACACCGACGGCACCTTGCTGGGACAAAAAGTCACGCCGCTCGACCGTGTGGGCATTTATGTGCCCGGTGGCAAAGCCGCTTATCCCTCCAGCGTGCTCATGAACGCCATCCCCGCGCATGTGGCGGGTGTGGGCGAGATCATCATGGTGGTGCCCACGCCCAAAGCAGAAAAAAATCCCTTGGTGCTGGCTGCGGCCTATGTGGCGGGCGTCACCCGCGCGTTCACGATTGGCGGCGCACAAGCGGTAGCAGCTTTGGCTTATGGCACAGCCACGGTACCAGCGGTAGACAAAATCACCGGCCCCGGTAACGCCTATGTGGCCGCTGCCAAACGCCGCGTGTTTGGCACGGTTGGCATCGACATGATCGCTGGGCCGTCAGAAATTTTGGTCTTGGCCGATGGCAGCACACCTGCCGACTGGGTGGCGATGGACTTGTTCAGCCAAGCAGAGCACGATGAATTGGCGCAAAGCATTTTGCTGTGTCCCGATGCCGCCTACATAGCCGCGGTGCAAGCGTCTATTGACAAACTGCTTCC
>CAMDIP010000151.1 GCA_945899335.1 Bordetella parapertussis | reverse complement strand
TTGTTTTTGGCGCGTTGTTCGATGCGGCGCAAGATTTTTTCGCCGTCACCTTGGCCTTGCGAGTGGGGTGAGACGGTGAGGGCGGCCATCTCACCCGTGCGGTTTTCGGGGTAGGCGTACAGCGCGGCGCAGCCAAAAATCACGCCATCGTGTTCGATGACGGTGTACTCGCCAATGTCGCGTTCCATTTCTGTGCGCTCTCTGCGCACCAAGGTGCCGTCGTTCTCAAACGGCTCGATGAGTTGCAGCACACCGCCGAGGTCGTCCGAGGTGGCTTCGCGCAAACTTTCAAGCCGCTCGTCCACCACCATGGTGCCAATGCCATCATGCACATAGACCTCTAGCAACAGCACACCATCGACTGCAAACGGCAAGATGTGGCTGCGCTCAACGCCCGACTTGCAAGCCTTCACACAGTGCTGCAAGTAAAAACCGATGTCGGTGGGTTGGGTTGCCATGGGCAGACGGGCCAGCAGTTTTTCTGCTTCATCCAAGGGCATTTCGGTGTCGATGGGGTTGTCTTCGCTGGCCGGTTCAGTGGGGTTGCTGCGAATGCCCGCCACTTCGGTGACAAAAATCAGCTTGTCTGCAAGCAGCGCCGAGGCCACCGAGGTGGCTACCTCTTCCATGGTCAGGTTGAAGGCTTCGCCGGTGGGTGAAAAACCAAAGGGCGAAAGCAAGACCATCGAACCAAGGTTTAAGGTTTGCACAATGCCTGCCACGTCGACCTTGCGCACCAGCCCCGAGTGTTGAAAGTCCACGCCGTCCACAATACCCACGGGCCGCGCGGTGATGAAGTTGCCCGAGATCACGCGGATGGTGGCGCCCGCCATGGGTGTATTGGGCAGGCCTTGGCTGAAAGCGGCTTCAATTTCGTAGCGCAGTTGGCCGGCGGCCTCTTGGGCGCAGTCCAGCGCCAAGCTGTCGGTGATGCGCATACCGTGGGAGTATTGGGGCGCATGGCCTTTGGCCAGCAGTTGCTCATTCACCTGTGGGCGAAAGCCGTGAACCAACACCACTTTCACACCCATACTTTGGATGAGTGCCAAGTCTTGCACCAAGCTGGGCAATTTGCCCGCTGCGATGGCTTCGCCAGCGATGGCCACCACAAAGGTTTTGCCGCGGTGCATGTGGATATAGGGTGCAACCGATCGAAACCAAGGGACGAAGGTGAAATTGAAAACAGTTGACATGGGGGAGTCGTTAAGGCGTGAGCAAAATCAATTGGTCTGAAGGAAGCAAGCGCGTGAAGTCGCGATCGAATGTGCAGAGTGTCTCACCAGATTGAATGACTGTGGTGGCGATCCAAGCATCGGTGATTAGATCGCCCTTGATCTGTTGCGTCAGACACAGTTGTCGCATGTTGGGCCACGAGGCCGACTGGGTTTGAAACTGCACCCCTGGGCAACTCAGCAAGCTGTCGACAAAATCGCTCACATCAGCCAAGGGATCGGTTTGTTTGAAGATTTTGGGGTTGGTGGTGATCCGCATGAATCCTGTCACCACCATGCCCATAAGTGCCAAACTGGCTTGCCCGTTAGCGGCTTGCATCACAGCTTCGTCCAACCACTTCCGCGCTGGATGGTGGTGGGGGTGGTCTTGGCGGAAGGCCGAAACCAGCACGTTCACGTCGGGTGTCATCTGAGTTTGAGGATGTCGATATCAGCATCCATGGCCGCATAAAACGACCGGTTGCTGCTGGGATCGATGCCAGGCATCAAGCCGCCTGTAGATTGGGAAACAGGCAGCTTAGGAATAGCCAAGGGTGTGCTTGGCAGGTCTTGGCGCACATAGGCCGCCAGCATTTCGCGCACCTTGGCGCTGAGCGAGGTGCCTTCTTGAATCGCCTTGATCCGAGCTTGTTTGACGAGGTTTTCGTCCAAGGAAATGGTTAGATTGGCCATGAGGAGCTCCTACAACACTGGTTCACATAAACAAGTGTAGCACGTGAAACTGTGTCGTGGGATAATTGGCCGCGTGACATCGCCCATCCCACCCAAGCCCTTGCTGATTGACTTTCCTGAGAACCTGCCCGTCAGCGAACGGCGCGAGGACATCATGGCCGCCATCGATGCGCATCAGGTGATCATCGTTTGCGGCGAAACCGGCTCAGGCAAAACCACCCAACTGCCCAAAATGGCGCTGGCGCTCGGACGAGGTGGCTGGAAATCGGGGTCAGATCCCAATTATTCCAAAGGCCGCCGCCAAATCATCGGCCACACCCAGCCGCGCCGCATCGCCGCCACGTCAGTGGCCAAGCGTATCGCCGAAGAGCTGAAAACCCCGCTGGGCGAGGTGGTGGGTTTCAAGGTGCGGTTTCAAGACAAGCTATCGCGTGACGCATCTGTAAAGCTGATGACCGACGGTATTTTGCTGGCCGAGACGCAAACCGACCCGCTGTTGCAGGCCTATGACACCATCATCATTGACGAGGCGCATGAGCGCAGCCTGAACATCGACTTCCTGCTGGGCTACCTCAAGCAAATCCTGCCGCGCCGCCCCGACCTGAAGATCATCGTCACCTCAGCCACCATCGACGCTGACCGCTTTGCCCAACATTTCGCAAGCCGTCATGGGCCAGCACCTGTGCTGATGGTGTCGGGGCGCACCTTCCCCGTTGAGATGCGCTACCGCCCTTGGGAAGAAAGCCGCGAGTACGACTTGGGCAACGCCATTTCAGACGCGGTGGACGAGTTGTGGACCGGTTCACCGAGGGGCGATATCTTGGTGTTTTTGCCAGGGGAGCGGGAAATCCGCGACACCGCCGAGCACCTTCGCGGTCACTTGGCGCATAACGCTTACACGCGCCATGTGGAGGTGCTGCCGCTTTTCGCTCGGTTGTCGCAAGCCGAGCAAGAACAGGTGTTTGAAACCGGTGGCGCACCGCGCATCGTGCTGGCCACCAACGTGGCCGAAACCTCGCTGACGGTGCCTGGTATCCGCTATGTGGTGGATGCCGGTTTGGCGCGTGTCAAGCGCTACAGCTTTCGCAGCAAGGTGGAACAGCTGTTGGTGGAGCCCATCAGCCAAGCCGCAGCCAACCAACGCGCAGGGCGATGTGGGCGTGTGGCGGATGGCATCTGCATACGCTTGTACGACGAGAAGGACTACAACGGCCGCCCACGCTTTACCGAGCCAGAAATTTTGCGCAGCTCGCTCGCCGGCGTTATTTTGCGCATGATGTCGCTGCGCTTGGGCGATGTGGCGGACTTTCCGTTTTTGGAGGCTCCTCGCCCCAAGGCCATCTCAGATGGTTTTCAGTTACTGAATGAACTGGGGGCAGTGACGGAGGACAATAGCTTGACGCCCATGGGTAAAGAGCTGTCCAAATTGCCGCTAGACCCCCGCGTGGGCCGCATGATTTTGGCGGCCCGTGAGCAGCAAAGCCTGAACGAGGTGCTGATCATCGCCTCGGGCTTGAGTGTCCAAGATGTGCGCGACCGCCCATTGGCCGCGCAAACCCAAGCCGATCAAGCGCATGCCAAGTTCAAGGACGACAAGAGCGAGTTCAGCGGCTATTTGCGCTTGTGGGATTGGCTGCAGGCTTCCAGAGGGGGGGATGGTGAGACCCACAAACTCAGTAACCGCCAACACGAGAACCTGCTGCGGCAAAACTTCATCAATATCCGTCGCTGGCGTGAATGGCGCGATGTACACAGCCAACTTCTCACGGTGGTGAAAGAGCAGCGCTGGGTAATGAACGACAAACCCGCCAGCTACGAGCAACTGCATCTGGCGATGCTGAGCGGCTTGCTGGGCAACATCGGCTGGAAGCAAGACGAGGAAGACATTTACCTTGGTGCGCGGGGCATCAAGTTTCACCGACACCCTGGGGCGCATTTGCGCAAAAAGCCAGGCAAGTGGCTGGTGTGTGCCGAGTTGGTTGAGACGACACGCCTGTTTGGGCGCGGCATTGCCAACATCGAGCCCACATGGCTGGAGCAGGTGGGCTCGCACCTTCTGAAGAAACAACTGCTGGACCCGCACTGGGAAGCGCGGCACGGCGACGTGGTGGCCTTTGAGCGAGCCACCCTCTATGGCTTGGTGGTCTACAGCGGGCGGCGAGTGCCTTTTGCCAAGGCCGACCCTGCGCTGGCGCGGGAAATCTTCATCCGCGAGGCG
>CAMDIP010000150.1 GCA_945899335.1 Bordetella parapertussis | reverse complement strand
CCGCCAATGCCAATGCCCAACATGCCAGGTGGGCACCAACCCGCACCCATGGTGGGCACGGTTTTCAAGACCCAGTCCACCAAGCTGTCGCTGGGGTTGAGCATGACCATCTTGCTTTTGTTTTCGCTGCCGCCGCCCTTGGCCGCCACCGTCACTTCCAAGGTGTTGCCTGGCACCAGTTCGGTGAAGATGACTGCTGGTGTGTTGTCGCCGGTATTTTTGCGGGCGAACTGCGGGTCGGCCACGATGCTGGCGCGTAAGCGGTTGTCGGCGTGGTTGTAGGCGCGGCGCACACCCTCGTTGATGGCGTCGTCCAAACCGCCTGAAAAGCCTTCAAAACGCACGCCCATGCCCACCTTCAAAAACACATTCACGATGCCGGTGTCTTGGCAGATGGGGCGATGTCCCGTAGCGCTCATCTTGCTATTGGTGAGGATTTGCGCCATGGCGTCTTTGGCGGCTGCGCTTTGTTCGCGCTCATAAGCGCGGGCCAAGTGAGCAATGTAGTCAGCAGGGTGGTAGTAGCTGATGTATTGCAGGGCAGCAGCAACGGACTCGATCAAGTCGCTTTGGGTGATAGTGGTCATGGTGGGTGTGCGTGTCTCAGTGGTGTGCATCGGCTTCGGCGCCGATGACGCGGGTTTGGTTCAAGAGTCTGTCGGTATACGCAATGGCTATCGCGCTTAATAAAAAAGCGATGTGAATAATGGTTTGCCAAATAAGCACTTTTTCATCGTAGTTGGCAGCGTTGATAAAAGTTTTGAGCAAATGGATGGAAGAGATACCGATGATCGCCATGGCCAATTTCACCTTCAACACAGAGGCATTTACATGGCTGAGCCACTCGGGTTGGTCGGGGTGTTGCTCCAGGTACATGCGCGAAACAAAGGTTTCATAGCCTCCCACAATGACCATGATGAGGAGGTTGGAGATCATCACCACGTCAATCAAGCCCAAAATGACCAGCATGATGATGGCCTCGGTGAGCTTGGTAGGCACGCCTTCGGTTTTGTACCCTATGCTGCTTACCAGCGCTTGCAAAGCAGTTTGACTGCCAAACACGGCCTCTAACAAATGCACCAACTCCATCCAAAAGTGGTAAACATACACGCCTTGGGCGGCAATCAAGCCCAAGTACAGCGGCAGTTGCAGCCAACGGGTGGCAAAAATGAAGCGAGACAGTTTGCTGGGCTGCTTGGGGGGTGAGGCTTGCATCGTGGTTCCTGGTGCTTGAGGGGCAAATTGCCCTTTGCGTTGATTCTAGGCAATGATGGTGTCAGGCTTAAAACCCGACACGTAAGCTTCATGCCAGTCAGTGCCTTGTAAGAGCTTGCCGCGAAAGTCACGCCAAACCAGCCTAGAGCCGTTTAGCGGCCGCCCCACTTCAGGAGACAAGCCATGAGTCAGTTCGACCACATCATTCACCATCCCCCCGCATCGTTTGTGGAGCAGGCCACCGTGGCGGGCATGGACGCTTACCACGCCTTGTGCAAACACGCCGAGGACGATTACACTGGTTTTTGGGCAACTCAAGCCAACCGTTTGCTCAGTTGGAACAAACCTTTTACCCAAACTTTGAACGACAGCCAAGCACCGTTTTTCAAGTGGTTTGAAGACGGCACCTTGAACGCCTCCTACAACTGCCTAGACCGCCATGTGGACAAGGGTTTGGGCGACAAGACCGCCATTATTTTTGAAGCCGATGGTGGTGAGGTCACCCGCACTACCTACGCGCAACTGCTCTCGCGTACTTGCCAAATCGCCAACGCGATGAAGCAACTGGGCATACTAAAAGGCGACCGCGTCATCATTTACATCTCGATGTCCATCGAGGGCGTGGCTGCCATGCAGGCTTGTGCTCGCATCGGTGCAACCCACTCGGTGGTGTTTGGCGGCTTCTCTGCGCAAAGCTTGCGTGACCGCATCGAAGATACCGGCGCGAAGATGGTCATCACCGCTGACCAACAGGTGCGTGGTGGCAAACAGCTGCCCTTGAAAGCCATCGTCGACGAGGCGCTGGGCTTGGGTGGTTGCGACAGCATCAACCATGTGTTGGTGGTCAAGCGCACTGGTGCCGATGTGGCTATGTCAGCTGGTCGCGATGTGTGGATGTCCGATGTTGCTGACAGCCAAGCGACCTCCTGCGAACCCGTTTGGGTCGAGGCCGAGCACCCGCTGTTTTTGCTCTACACCTCGGGTTCCACCGGCAAGCCCAAAGGTGTTCAGCACAGCACCGGCGGCTACCTGATGCACGCTGCACTCACCACTGAATGGACTTTTGACTTGAAGCCCCACGATGTGTTTTGGTGTACCGCCGACATCGGTTGGGTGACCGGTCACACCTACATCAGCTATGGCCCCTTGGCTTTGGGCGGCACGCAAATCGTGTTTGAAGGTGTGCCCACCTTCCCTGACGCGGGTCGTTTTTGGAAGATCATCCAAGATCACAAGGTCAGCATTTTTTACACTGCACCCACCGCCATCCGCTCGCTTATCAAAGCGGCCGAGGGCACGGCAGCGGTGCATCCCGACCGCTACGACTTAAGCAGCCTGCGCTTGCTGGGCTCGGTGGGCGAACCCATCAACCCTGCGGCTTGGGAGTGGTACTACCAGCATGTGGGTGGTGCGCGTTGTCCCATCGTTGACACCTTTTGGCAAACCGAAACCGGCGGCCACATGATCACGCCACTGCCTGGCGCCACGCCGATGGTGCCCGGTTCTTGCACTTTGCCTTTCCCCGGCATTGATGCCGCCATCGTGGATGAAACTGGCAAAGACGTGCCCAACGGACAAGCAGGCATTCTGGTGGTGAAAAAACCTTGGCCCTCCATGATCCGCACGATTTGGGGCGACCCCGAGCGTTTCAAGAAAAGTTACTACCCCGATGACTTCCAAGGCAAGTACTACTTGGCGGGTGATGGTGCCATTCGTGATGCCAAGACCGGCTACTTCACCATCACAGGGCGCATTGACGATGTGCTCAACGTGTCGGGTCACCGCATGGGTACCATGGAGATCGAGTCGGCATTGGTGAGTTGCACCGAATTGGTGGCCGAGGCCGCAGTGGTGGGCCGCCCTGATGACACCACCGGCGAGGCGATTTGTGCCTTTGTGGTCTTGAAGCGCTCACGCCCCACGGGGGAAGAAGCCAAGCAGATTGCCAAAATCTTGCGCGACCACATGGCCAAAGAAATCGGTCCCATCGCCAAACCCAAAGACATCCGCTTTGGCGACAACTTGCCCAAAACACGCTCGGGCAAGATCATGCGCCGCCTCTTGCGTTCTATCGCCAAGGGCGAGGCCATCACGCAAGATACCAGTACCTTAGAGAACCCCGCCATCTTGGCGCAGTTAGCCGACACCCACTGAACCTGTCATTTCGACAACCTCGTCATTGCGAGGAGCCGTCATTGCGAGGAGCGAATTGTCATTGCGAGCAAAGCGAAACAATCTATAAACAGTCGAGCGCCGCAGGCTCAGCCTCGCCTCCATGCTTGCTCAACGTCGGCTGCGGCCGACCTGCGACGCTCGCCTTGTGAGGTACAAAACGTTACGCCCATAGGCAAAGGTCTTGGCATGGCATGGCCAATAGTCGTTTGAGATGGGCTTTCATTATGTCGCTGCGAAGCACTTAACCCTGCCACCCTTAGGCAAGGCAAACTTCACTTGGACAAACAAGTTGCGTTAAGCCGCGTGTTGCAGGTCGGCCGTAGCCGACGTTGTGTGAGCATGGAGGCGAGGCCGAGCCTGCGACGCGGGGCTGAAGGGGGATTGCTTCTTCGCTGCGCTCGCAATGACGGCTTCTCGCAATGACGGCCAAGCCGTTAGCTAAAGAGCGCGAGCAAATCGTCTTTGCGAATGGGTTTGAGCAAGACCTTGTCAAAGCCCGAGGTTTCCCACAGCAAGACCTCGTCGGGCATGGCGTGGGCGGTGTAAGCGATGATCTGAAGGTGCTGGTAGCGCTGATCAGCCCGCAGCTGCTTACACAGTTGCAAGCCGCTGACGCTGGGCATGGAAATATCGAGCAAGATCACATCGCAAGGGTTGTGCATTAGCCATTCAAGTGCTTCTTCGGCACCAACGCATTCATTCACCGCATGGCCCAGAGGACGCAAAAACAGGCCTGGCAA
>CAMDIP010000149.1 GCA_945899335.1 Bordetella parapertussis | reverse complement strand
AACCCCTTGCCTTGGCCTAGCGCCGAGGAATTGCAAGTGCAGCCTTGTTGGTGCGGACTCTTGGGGTGCTTAGAAACTTGGATCAGCGGGACTGGTTTTGCCCGTGACCATGCGCTTGTGGTTGGTGGCGAGCTTTCAGCTTTGCAAATCGTTCATGCCATGCGTAGCGGCGACAAAGAAGCTTCTCAAAGCTTTGATCGCTTCCTGAACAGATTGGGCCGTGCCTTGGCGCAAGTGATCAATTTGCTCGACCCCGATTGCATTGTGTTGGGTGGCGGCATGAGCAATGTGGACGAGATTTATCCAGCCATTCAAGCGCAGATACTTCCCTACACCTTCAGCAAAACAGTGCGAACGCCAGTACGCAAAGCCTTGCATGGCGACTCGTCAGGCGTACGCGGCGCAGCTTGGTTAGCTCGCTGAAACTGTCATTGCGAGCGAAGCGAAGCAAACAGTTGAAACAATCTCTATAGAAAAGGTACGTGTTGCAGGTCGGCCGTAGCCGACGTTGTGCAAGCATGGAGGCGAGGCCGAGCCTGTAGCGCGGACCTTTGAAAGGATTCAGGAGATTGCTTCGCTACGCTCGCAATGACAACTCCTCACAATGACGGCTCAGTTAGGCCCGATGACGCCCAGCAACTCGGTTTCCAAATCAAGTTGCTGTCGGCTGTGCTGCAAGGCCGCGCCGTCAATCAAAAACGTGTCTTCAACGCGTTCGCCCAAGGTGGTAACTTTTGCAAGTAAGACGTTGATATGGTGATGCGCCAAGACTTGCGCCACGCCATACAGCAAACCCACGCGGTCACTGGCTGAAATGGAGAGCAACCAGCGTTGGGCCTTTTCATCGGGTTGCAAACTCACCCTGGGCGCTACGGGGAAACTTTTCACCCGCCTAGACACCCTGCCTCGCGAAGCTTGTGGCAAGGGTGCTGCCGTTTCAATGGCATGTTTCAAGTCGTTCTCCACCATCACTGTCAATTCACGGTAATGGATGTCGAGCATCTCCGTCACGACCTGAAAGGTATCGAGGGCGTAACCATTTCGAGCGGTGTGAACCTTGGCGTCCAAGATACTGAAGCCGGCTTGGTCGAAATAGCCGCAAATACGTGCAAACAAATCGGTTTGGTCTGGCGTGTAGACCATCACCTGCAAGCCCTCACCCAAAGGAGACAGACGGGCTTTGACACTAACGCCAGGAGCGGTGCCAGCAGCTTTTGCCAGTGCCAAAGGGCGTGACAGTTGGCGGGTGTGCCAAGCGATGTCATCCGCGTCGTGGCGCATGAAATAGCCTACATCCAAGGTATTCCACAAGTCTTTGTGCGACTCAAAGGGCATGGCGTACAGGTTGAGGGTTTCTAATGCTTGGCGCTTGCGGGTCTCGACCACCGCATCAGGGTCATGGGTTTGACCACCCAGCACCGATGCACTGGCGCGGTAGAGGTCTTCCAGCAATTTTCCCTTCCATGCATTCCACACCTTGGGGCTGGTGCCGCGAATGTCGGCTACTGTCAGTAAATAAAGTGCTCTGAGGTAGCGTTCATTGCCCACGCGTTTCACAAAGGCACGGATGACATCAGGGTCGCTCAAGTCTTCCTTTTGGGCGACGCGGCTCATGGTCAGGTGTTCACGCACCAAGAAAGCAATCAACTGTGCATCGTCTTTGGACACTCCATGCTTGCGGCAAAAAACACGCGCCTCGCGTTCGCCTAAATCGGAATGGTCACCACCACGGCCTTTAGCGATGTCGTGAAACAGCGCGGCCACATACAAAATCCAGGGTTGTTCCCAGCCAGCTGCCAGTTGCGAGCAAAAAGGGTATTCATGCGCATGCTCAACAATGAAGAAACGCCTGACATTGCGCAGCACCATCAAGATGTGTTGGTCCACCGTGTAGACATGGAACAAGTCATGCTGCATTTGCCCGACGATGCGCCGAAACACCCACAAGTACCGCCCCAACACCGAGGTCTGGTTCATCAAGCGCATGGCGTGCGTGATGCCTTGCGGAGTTTTAAGGATGCGCATGAACATCTCGCGGTTGGCGGGGTCCCTGCGAAACGCCGCATCCATCAAACCACGGGCGTTGTAAAGAGCCCTAAGCGTTCTTGCCGAAAACCCTTTGATGCCCACCGTTTCTTGGTAGAGCAAGAAGGTTTGCAAAATAGCCTCGGGGTGGCGTTGGTAGACATCGTCATCCACCACATCGAGCATGCCCGATTTGTCCACGAAAAATTCGTTCAAAGGCAAGGGCGGATGTGCCGTGGCTTCTTGAAACAACCACTCCTGCATGTTCAGATGCACGATTTGGTTCAGCTGCGTGACCGCTTTAGCCGCCCAGTAATAGTGCTTCATCAAAGCCTCACTGGCGCGCCGTGCGTGGCGTTGCTCACCCTCAGGCGGCGCCAGACCAAGGTCTTGCGACACCGAGGTTTGCAAATCGAACACCAAACGGTCCTCGCGCCTTTGCGCAATGTAGTGCAACCGCCAGCGCATCAAAGACAACAAATCGTCGTTGCGCTGCAACTGGCGCAACTCCAAGGGCGTGACCATTTGGTGATCAGCCAAGTCCTTCCACGATCCCCCTAAACCGCTGGCTTTGGCAAGCCACAACAGCATTTGCAGGTCGCGCAACCCACCAGGCGACTCTTTGCAATTGGGTTCGAGAGAGTAGGGCGAGTTGGCAAACTTGGTATGTCGTTGCTGCATTTCCAAGGTTTTGCTAATGAAAAAAGCACGGGGATCTAAATGTTGATGAAAGCCTTGGCTGAAGGCCTCAAAGAGTGCTGCGTCGCCGCCTATGCGTCTGGCTTCCAGCATCGAGGTTTGAACGGTGATATCGCCTGCAGCTTCCACCATGCACTCTTGCAGATTGCGAACGCTGGAGCCAATTTCCAGCCCCGCGTCCCAGCAACTGCCAATGAAACGCTCAATGGCAGTCTGCACATCGGGGTTCTCATGGGGTGACAAGCCATCGGGGAGCAGCACCAGCACGTCGACATCGGAATACGGAAACAAGGCTTGGCGGCCATAGCCACCCACCGCCACCAAGCAGGCTTGATCGGGCATGGCAGCCAGTTGCCACAACTGCATCAAGCTGTCATCACACAACAGGCTGAGTTGACGCAAATGTTTTCGCACACGCGTCGCCTGACGCAGGCTTTGCTCTTGGGCGCAAGCCAACAACAAGGCTTGCTTACGTTGCTTGAAATCGGGCGAGGGCTGACTCACCACGCTTTAGCAGGACGTGGTGGTCACAAACGACGGCAAAGGTGGACTGCCCTCGGACAAGGTCAGCACCTCAAAGCCGGTAGGCGTGACCAACACGGTGTGCTCCCATTGGGCTGACAAAGAATGGTCGCGGGTCACGATGGTCCAACCGTCGCCAGTTTCACGAATGTCTTTTTTACCTGCGTTGATCATGGGTTCGATGGTGAAGGTCATGCCGGCGTGCAACTCTTCCAAGGTGCCGGGCTTGCCGTAGTGCAGGACCTGAGGTTCTTCATGAAACACCTGCCCAATGCCGTGGCCACAAAACTCGCGCACCACCGAAAAGCCCAAGCCTTCCGCAAACAATTGAATGGCGTGGCCAATATCGCCAAGACGTGCCCCTGGCTTGACCTTGACGATGCCATGCCACATGGCCTCATAAGTCATGGCGCACAAGCGCTTGGCTGCAATCGAGCCGTCACCGACCACAAACATGCGGCTGGTGTCGCCATGCCAGCCGTTTTTGATGACGGTGATATCGATATTGACGATATCGCCCTTTTTCAAGGCCTTGTCATTGGGTATGCCGTGGCAGACTTGGTGGTTGATGGAGGTGCAAATTGACTTAGGGTAGGGGTTGTAACCATTGGGCGCGTAGTTCAAAGGCGCGGGAATGGCAAGTTGTACTTGGGTTATGTAGTCGTGGGCCAATTTGTCCAAAGCGTTGGTGGTGATACCCGCTTGCACATGGGGCGTTAAGAAATCCAGTACTTGTGAGGCCAAACGCCCGGCTATGCGCATACCCTGTATGCCTTGTTCGTCTTTGATGGAGATGGTCATGGCCAAATTATCTCAGGCTCTGCGCCCAAGGCCTGAGACCTTTGGGCCAGCCAGTAAAATCAGGGTTCAGAACCGCAAGATTTCTT
>CAMDIP010000148.1 GCA_945899335.1 Bordetella parapertussis | reverse complement strand
ACCACGTCTTCTTTGGTAACCATGCCTAAGTCGCCATGACTGGCTTCTGCAGGATGCACAAAAAAAGCTGGCGTACCCGTTGAGGCCAAGGTTGCTGCGATTTTTCTGCCTATGTGCCCGCTTTTGCCCATGCCCATGACGACCACGCGCCCTTTGACGGCCAAGATGGCGTTCACCGCTGCAATGAAGTCTGTTCCCAGCCTTGATTTCATGGCCAGCAACGCATGCGCTTCCGTCGTCAGCACTTGGGCTGCGAGGTCCAGCATTTTGTGGTTTTGTTCAGTTGAAGCGTCACTCATGGTGTTGATTATGCGGTGGCTTATTTGCCAATACAAAACCGCGAGAAAATTTCGCCTAGCAAGTCATCTGCGCTCATCTGTCCTGTCAGGATAGAGAGTTGTTGCTGCGCACAACGCAACTCCTCCGCTAACAAATCCAGGGCTGGGCTGGGTGTTTGCAGTACGCCAAGGGCTTGTCCGGTGTGTATTTGAACTTGCTCTAAGGCTTGCACATGCCTTTGGCGCGCAGAGAAAACCCCCTCTTGGTGCTCGGCTTGCCATCCCACGCTGTGCAGCAAATAGGCGCGCAGTTCTTGCAGGCCTTGGCCGGTCTTGGCAGAAATACAAATCGCGGGTTGCTGCATCATAGATTCGCCAACTGCTGACACCAAATCTGTTTTGTTGAACACATGCAACAAAGGGCTGTGGCTGCTTTTTTGCTGCATCATTTGCTTGCTCAATGCTGTTTGCAGAGCTTCGTATTCTGAGTCTTGAGCGCGGCTTAAGTCGTGCAACAGCACCACCACATCGGCATCCGCGACTTGTGCCCATGCCCGCTCTATGCCTATTTTTTCAACCTCGTCGACACTTTGCGTGTCACGTAGGCCCGCAGTATCCACGACGTGTACCGGCACACCTTCCATAGAAATGGTTTGTGTCAATACATCGCGGGTCGTGCCAGCCACCGCCGTGACAATCGCAGTATCTTGTCCCGTCAAAGCGTTCAGCAAAGAGCTTTTACCTGCATTGGGTTGTCCAGCAATGACCATTTTCATGCCATCTCGCAACAAAGCGCCTTGGCGTGTTTTGGCACATAACAAATCGGTTTCTTGCTGCATGGTTCGCAGTTGTCCTGCGACATCGGCCTGAGTCACAAAGTCGATGTCCTCTTCTGGAAAATCTAAACTGGCCTCCACCAACATGCGTACCCGTAATAACTGTTCTTGAAGCTTTTCAACTTCCACTGAAAAAACCCCTACCAGCGAACGACCAGCGCCACGCACGGCCGCTTGCGTTTGCGCATCAATCACATCGGCGACTGCCTCGGCTTGGGCCAAGTCCATTTTTTGATTGAGGTAAGCGCGTTGTGTAAATTCGCCTGGAAGGGCCAGTCGCAAGCCGGCTAAACGCACGTCGGGATTCTGGGCGAACTCTAAGCAGCGCTGTACCAGCATAGATAAGACAACGGGTCCACCATGGCCTTGTAACTCCAGAACATCTTCACCGGTATAGCTGTGTGGGGCAGGAAAAAACAGCGCCAAGACTTGGTCAACCGTTTGCCCATTGTGGTCACGAATATCTTTTAAGTATGCGCGTCTGGGCTCTAAGGTTTGTTGACACAGCCCGTTGACAAAGGCTCTTAAGTCCTTGCCGCTGATGCGTACGATGCCGACCGCGCCTTTGCCCGGTGGCGTGGCCACCGCGATGATGGGCGCATCGCGTTCGCTAAGCATGGCTTAAGACATGAGCCGCCGCACGCCCGCGCTCATTGTTAATGAAGAACGCCAAGTTGCTTATTGATCATCCATTGCTGGGCGATGGACAAAATATTGTTAGATAACCAATACAAGACTAAGCCGGAGGGGAAAAAGAAAAACATGACACTAAACGCCAAAGGCATCATCCACATCATCTTGGCTTGAATGGGGTCTGGCGGTGTGGGGTTTAGCCAGGTTTGTAAAAGTGAGGTAAGCGTCATCAGCAGCGGCAAAATAAACCAAGGGTCAGGTGCAGCCAAGTCCTGCACCCATCCCACCCATGGTGCATTGCGCATTTCTACCGACGACAAAAGCACCCAATACAAAGCAATGAAGAAAGGAATTTGCACAGCGATAGGCAAGCAACCACCTAAGGGATTGACTTTTTCCTCGCGGTAAATTTTCATCATCTCCATTTGCATTTGCTGAGGGTTATCTTTCAAACGCTCTCGCATTTCCATGATCTTGGGGTTGATGGCTTTCATTTTCCCCATGCTTTTGTAAGCCTGCGAATTCAGCCAGTAAAAGGCGATTTTTAAAACGACGACCAAGGCCACGATAGACCATCCCCAGTTGCCAATAAAGCCATATATCTCATCGAGCAACCAATACAAGGGCTTGGCCAATATCGTCAGCCAACCATAGTCTTTCACCAACTCCAGCCCTGGGTACAAGCCTTCCATAAGTTTTTCTTCTTGCGGCCCAACAAACAACCTGGTTTGATGGATTTGTTTGCTTTCATTGGCCAGTGCTGGAAGTGGTGCGACCATGCCGACTGAGTAGAGGTTGTTGTCAATCTTGCGGGCATACAAGTCACGTTCTTGCGCGTCGTCCATCAGCCACGCAGAAGCAAAATAATGCTGCACCATGGCAACATAGCCTAAGTTCGACTTTTTTTCAAAATCAGCTTTGTTTTTCTCTATATCGGAGAACTCAATTTTTTGGTATTTTTTGCTGTTGGTAAAGACAGCGGGTCCAGTAAAAGTAGAGTAGAAGGCGGATTCACCCTCGGGTTTATTACCGTCTCTGACCAGCTGTACATAAATTTGAGGCGTTATGGTTTGTCCAGATTGGTTCACAATTTCATGCTGGACTGACAGCACATAGCTGTTTTTCTTGACGCTATAAGTTTTAATCAACTTGACGCCGCCTAACGCGTCTGATTCGAATCGCAGTAACAAGCTGTCTTCGCCATCTTTAAAGGTGCTGGGGCTGGTTAAGCGCATGGGGCTTTTGTGTGTCGGCCAGCTCACGCCTGCGGGTCCCCCCACTAAACCTGTTTGCGCCAAATAAACGCGCTCTTTGGAGTTGTCCATCAAAGTGACATTACTCCCTGGGCGATGTACATCTCGGTGTTTGAGCAACTCCACGCGGGTCAAGCTTGCGCCTAGGCTATCAAAGCTTAGCTTCAATACATTGGTTTGCACTTTAACTGTTTCGCTTTGTGTTTGTTGGGCCCCAGGTGCGCCATCGGCTGGCAAAGCGGCTGGCGCTTGCGTGACCACGGCAGCTGGTGAGGCATCTGTTGCAGGATTGACCGTAGCGCCTACGGGTTGTGTAGCGCTTGGAAAAAAAGTGGGTTTATTGCCGTTATGCAATTGCCATTGGTCCCACAACATGACCAAGGAAAAACCAAAAACAACCCAAAGTATGGTGCGGCGAATATCGTTCATGGTGTGTCTGCAATCGAAGGCGATGAAGTTGAATGAGTGTTTGTGGCGCTTCGCGCCTTGGGCACAGGATCGTGTCCTCCCGCGCACCACGGATGACAACGACTTAAGCGACGCAAGGTTAAGTAGCTTCCCTTCGCCGCGCCATGACTTTCTAGCGCGTCTAAGGCATACGCTGAACAAGTTGGCGTAAAGCGACACGACGAGCCAAGCCAAGGACTGAGCAATAAGCGATAGCCTTTAACCAAAAGAATCAATAATTTTTGGATCATGGCGCGACACCATGGCGAACCAGCAGTAGCAGTTCTGTTTTCACGGCTTCTCTTAAGTTGACAGAGCTTGCGCTGATGAAGCGTTGGGTATCAAAAGTTTTGCGCAAACGTATAACGCGGTCAGCTTGGGGCATTTCTTTTGGCCATGCTTCAAGGCCTAAAGCGTAAATTTGTCGTTTGATTAAGTTTCGAGTGACCGCTTTTCGCGCCCAGCGTTTGGGTACAACCGCGCCAATCCGACTTGTTGAAGTAGCTGTTTGCTGGTGCAACGCAAAATGGGAGGTTCGCGCCACAACACCCGCAGCCATGACGGCATCGAAATCTGCACGAAGTGTCAGTTTGTCCACGTGGCAATGCAAGTGGCTCTCAAACCTATATTCAATCGCTTAAACAGCCAAGCGTTTGCGGCCTTTGGCGCGACGTGCATTGATAACGGC
>CAMDIP010000147.1 GCA_945899335.1 Bordetella parapertussis | reverse complement strand
CGTATGTGGCAGGTGTCCCATGGTTTGTCTTGGGCTGCAGCGGATGGCTTTGTCACCCCAATGGCGGCTGTGGCGGGTTCGGTGGCACAAGCATTGATTCCATGCATGATGCAAAACGGTGTCGATAAAGCCTATGTGAACAATGGCGGCGACATTGCTTTGCATTTGCAAGAAAACCAAAGCTGGCGCCTAGGCGTGGTGAGCGATTTGCAACAAGCTTTGCAATCAGGGCTTGACTCTGAGCTCATCAGCGACAGCCACTTTGTCATTCACCACGACATGCCTGTGCGCGGTGTCGCCACCAGTGGGTGGCAGGGACGCAGTTTTTCATTGGGCATTGCCGACAGCGTCACCGTGTTGGCGGCGACTGCAGCGCAAGCCGATGTAGCTGCAACCTTGATTGCCAATGCAGTTAACTTGGACCACCCCGCCATCGTGCGCCGTCCTGCCAACAGCTTGCGTGACGATACCGATTTAGGGGATCGAATGGTCACGGTCGAGGTGCCACACTTACCACCCGCACAAATACAGCGTGCTTTGCAACTCGGGCTAGACTGTGCCATTGCCATGCAAACGCGTGGTCAGATATTCGCGGCTTTTTTATGTTGTCAGGGCCAAGTAGCTGTGGCACAACCCTTGGAGTGTTTGGTGTGACTGCACTGATTGATGTTCGACGGGTATTCACCCATGTGGAAGAGATTCACCACGAGTTTGGTCCCGTCGCCCAAGTGCCTTTGGTGCGCGGCGCAATTGCTGCGGTGTTGCGCAACCCTTATGCAGGCAGCTACCACGCCGATATTTTGCCGATGATGGAAGCCTTGAATCCCTTGGGTGTGGACTTGGCCAAGCAGTTATGTGGTGCCATGGGCGTATTGCCAGAGGCGATTCATGGCTATGGCAAAGGCGCCATCGTGGGTGCGGCGGGTGAGTTAGAGCATGGCGCTTTGTGGCATGTGCCTGGAGGCTATGCCATGCGTGAACTTTTGGGCTGGAAAGGTGACCGTGCAGCTTACCTTGCAGGCCAAGGTGGCGTCAGCACCGGCCAACCTGGTAATGCTTTGGCCATCGTGGCCTCCACCAAAAAAGTGGGGCCCCCTAGCGCTGCGCTGGATGTGCCCATGACGCATATCAATGCGAGCTATGTGCGCAGCCATTTCGACGCCATCGAGGTGCGCGTACCGGGTGCGCCGCGCAGCGATGAAATCATCGTTATTTTGGCCATGAGCACAGGCGCACGGGTACATGCCCGTGTAGGGGGCTTGGCTGCACAAGACATCAGCCAATGGAATGGGTTGCGTTAAACACGCAGGAGCAGAAGATGAAATCACAGATACGAAAAATCATTGTGCAAGTAGACGAAGTGTTGCAAGAGGGCGGGCAAGCGGTCAACCCACCCACACGTCGAGCCTTGGCCATGGCGGTGATTGCCAACCCCTATGCGGGTAAGTTCAGCGAGAACTTGGACCTACTCATTGACATCGGCGAAGAGTTGGGCGGGCTGCTTGGCGAGCGCTGTGTCAAAGCCTTAGGTATCCAGCCTGAAGACGCCCACAGCTATGGCAAAGCCGCCATCGTGGGCGAGGCGGGCGAGTTGGAGCATGCTGCGGCTATTCTTCATCCCAAGTTGGGCGCACCCTTGCGTAAAGCAGTGAGCAAGGGCGCAGCATTGGTACCTTCCGCTAAAAAACAAGGCACGCTGGGAACCGCGATTGATGTGCCTTTGGGTCACAAGGACGCAGCCTTTGTGCGCAGCCACTTTGATGCAATGGAGGCGCGTGTCAACGATGCACCACGTGCCAATGAAATCGTGGTCGCCGTGGTGGTCACCGACAGCGGTCGCCCGCATCCGCGCATTGGTGGCTTGCAAGTGCATGAAATCACCGGCAGCGATGGTTTGCGTTAACTTTTGGAGTTCTTCACCATGTCTCGAATAAGCCCAACAACGGATTCAGCGCTCATCGTGGTCGATGTGCAAAATGGTTTTTGCGATGGCGGTAACTTGGCTGTTGCCGGTGGGGCGCAAGTGGTCCCCATCATCAACCGCATGGCGCCCGCTTTTGCCAATATCGTCATCACCCAAGATTGGCATCCTGCAGGCCATGCATCTTTTGCCAGCGCTCACAGCGGTAAAGCAGCGTTTGAAACCACCGAGATGTTTTACGGAACCCAAGTGCTGTGGCCTGACCATTGCGTGCAAGGAACTCAAGACGCCGCGCTGCATGCAGACCTGCATTTGCCCACGGCGCAACTCATCATTCGAAAAGGTTTTCACGACGGCATCGACAGCTACTCGGCCTTCATGGAAGCCGATCGCAAAACCCAAACCGGCTTGGAAGCGTATTTGAAACAACGCGGCATTCGAAGTGTGTTTGTGGTGGGTTTGGCCACCGATTTTTGTGTGGCTTGGACCGCTTTGGACGCACGATCTGCTGGTTTTGAAACCTGCGTCATTGAAGACGCTTGTCGTGCCATCGACATGAACGGCTCGCTGGCAGCGGCGTGGGCACAAATGCAAGCGCAGGGCATAAAGCGTTTGCAGTCTGCCGACTTGCAGTTACCTTAAGACATACCGCGCGATGAAAGCTGTGGCCGCGCACAAATACCCAACGGTGGAATTGACCGTCAACGGGAAGACCCAAACCACTGCCTTGACCCGCCACACCTCGGTGTTGCATTACTTGCGAAATGACTTAGGGCTCAATGGCCCCAAGTTTGGTTGTGGCTTGGGCCAGTGCGGCGCTTGCACCGTCTTGGTTGATGGCGTGCCTGCACGTGCTTGCGTCATACCTGCGATAGAAATGCAAGACAGGGCTATCACCACGCTAGAGGGTTTGGGTAACGCCAGCAAACCCCATGCGGTGCAACAAGCATTCATCGATACCCAAGCAGCGCAATGTGGTTATTGCTTGAATGGCATGGTGATGATGACGGTGGCCTTGTTAGAGCGGTACCCCCAACCCATCGATGATCAGATCAAGGCTGCGTTGTCGGGTAATTTGTGTCGCTGCGGCACCCATGTGGAAATCATCGCGGCGGTGCACCGAGCTGCTGCTTTGTTGTCGCAAAACTCTGCGCACAGGTCTGCCTGATGCGCGCACTTTGGGTCAAACAGCGCAGCGATCTCTTTAACGCTCGAGGTGTTTTGCTGGTGCTTCGTCCCCCGCTGGCGCAACCTGCGCCGGTGGCAGGGCAGCCTAGCTTTGTGGCCAGTCTTGCCAGCGAAGGCGATGAATGCCTGTTGGCTTTGTGGGATGACGCCAGCGTCACCGCTTTGCACGGCCATGTTGATTTGGGCACAGGTTTGCGCACAGCCTTGGCCCAGTTGGTGGCCGAAGAACTGAACATGGCGGTTGGCAAAGTCCATCTCTTGATGGGTCACACTTCGATTTCACCCAACCAAGGTGCCACGATTGCCAGCACTTCCCTGCAAGTACACGCCGCACCAATGCGCGCTGCAGCAGCGCAAGCCCGTGATTGGTTGTGTGCCAAGGCTGCCGAGCGTTTGCGATGCGAACCTCAGCAGATTGTTTTGCAAGACGGCAGTTTGTCGTTCAAGGATGCTGCCATCAGTTTGCAGCAATTGTTGGCCGAGCAACAAGTGCTGCTGCGACTTGACAGCCAAGCCAAGTTAAAGCCCAGCGAGCAACACCACACGGTGGGTCAAAGCACGCCACGGGTGGACATGGCCGCCAAGGTCTTTGGTGACTTGATTTACGTTCACGATATGCGCATGCCAGGTATGTTGCATGGTCGGGTTGTGCGCCCGCCTTATGCGGGTGCGGACCATGGCGACTTCATCGGCAAGACCTTAGCGCAGGTCGACCGCGAATCCATCGCTCACGTCGATGGCATACGCGCGGTGGTGGTGCAAGGCGATTTTGTGGGTATCGTGGCTGAACGCGAAGAGCAAGCCGAGCAGGCCATGCACGAATTGGTGGTGCATTGGAAGCCCTGGCCTGGCATGCCCAATGTGCAAGACGCGGCAGATGCGATACGCCACAACGCTCGCACTACGCGCGAGTTGGTTAACGAAGGTGATGTGGATGGTGCGTTGTCAGAGGCCTGTCAACTTCTGCAACGTGAGTATGTATGGCCTTACCAAATGCATGCGTCCATTGGTCCCTCGTGTGCTGTGGCTTGGTGGTTGCAGGGGGCTGATGCGCAAACACCCCAAGTGCAGTTGCG
>CAMDIP010000146.1 GCA_945899335.1 Bordetella parapertussis | reverse complement strand
CGTAACAACTCGGGCAAAAGCTCGGCGAGTTGGCTTTCAACCCGTTCAATCACCTTTTGAGCCAAAACCTCTTGGTCGGGCAAGCCAGCCAGCGCAGTATCTACCGTTTCTTGGGAAGCTGTCCAAGGCAAAACCGCAGGTCGAAGGCTGCCGTTGATTTGCACCACCTCGGTCAGCATGGGCACAGGAGACTTGGGGATATCGGGGCGGCTCATGGATTGGCTGTTTTTGAGCTGAGATCGTGTTTAACCAGTGTATAGCCGCGATGAGCGTATTGCTTCCAACGCTCGCGGGCTTGGGCTTTGTCTTCTTCGCTCAACCCAACCACCTCGATAACCCGCTCAAACGTTTCATAACCTTGGGGCATGGTGTTTCCAAGATTAAGCAATACCTCATGGTGAGGCATCACAGGATCATCGCTTGGATTGTCTTGGTTCTTAAGGATGACGGGGCTGAAGTCGGTCTTGAGACTGGCGTCCGAGGACCAACAATGGGCTACAAAAGACGGCGCAGTGAATATCCATAACGCCTCGTCCAAGATTTGCAAAGCTTGTTGAGGACCTGCAACCACAACCCGCGCTTTGGCTTGCGAGGCTTTGCGTAACAAACGGCAGACATAGTTCATTTTGTCGGGCACGTTGAAATGAAAAGCCACTTCAGTCATGGTTGGAGATACTTAACCTCAGGCCTTGGAAGTGCTGCGCTTGGCACTTGGCGGTCGTTTTGCAGGTGATCGGGCATTTGCCTGCCCCACCAGATAAGACAACAGGGCTGGCACTGGCCTGCCTGTGGCGCCTTTGGCTGCTCCACTCTTCCAAGCCGTACCGGCAATGTCCAGATGCGCCCAAGGGAAGTCTTTCGCAAAACGCTGTAAAAACTTGGCAGCAGTGACAGAGCCCGCAGCGCGGTCTGCCACATTGGCAACATCTGCAAAATTGGACTTCAGGCCTTCAGCGTATTCATCGTCCAAAGGCATGCGCCAGCACAAATCGAGGGTGCGTTCACCTGCATCCAGCAATGCAGTGGCTAATTTTTCGTCAGTGGCGTAGAGGCCGCTGCGCAAATGGCCCAGCGCAATCACGCAGGCCCCTGTGAGGGTGGCAATATCAATCACGGCGCTGGGTTTGAAGCGCTTGGCGTAGGTCAAGGCGTCGCACAAAACCAAACGCCCTTCTGCGTCGGTATTCAATATTTCGATGGTTTGACCGCTCATGCTGGTGACCACATCGCCCGGCTTCAAGGCTTTGCCTCCAGGCATGTTTTCGCAAGCCACGATCAAGCCCACCACGTTGATAGCGGGTTGCAGTTGGGCCAAGGCCTCAAAGGTGCCCAACACACTGGCCGCACCACACATATCAAACTTCATCTCGTCCATGCCGGGGCCGGGTTTGAGAGAAATGCCACCTGTGTCAAAGGTGATGCCCTTACCCACCAACACGGTTGGTGCTTGGGCGTCTGCTGCGCCCTTGTATTTCAAAACAATAAACCGCAGAGGCTGGGCCGAGGCTTGCGCCACCGCCGCAAAAGAACCCATGCCAAGCTTGGTAACCTCTTTCAATCCCATCACCTCGCAAGATATGCGCGAATGTTTGGCGATGCTCTTTGCCACTTGGGCCAAATGCTCTGGGGTAGCGTGGTTAGCGGGACGGTTACCCCATTCACGAGCAAGCGCGACGCCTGCAATTTGCGCTGTGGCTAAATCGAACTGTGATTTGACAGCGTTAGCCTGTGGCACACCCAAGGTGATTTTTTTGAAACTCAATGCTTTTGCGCTGGGTTTGGTGGCTGTGTAGACATAGCTGGCGTCAGCTGCCGCTTGGGCGGCCACCACCAAATGCTCGGTATGCGCAGCTTGCAAAACCACCGCGACCGTCAGCGACTTTGACTTCTTCAAAGCCGCGATGCCTGCTGCAACGCCTTGGCGCACGTCCACGGCGCGGCCTTTGCCAACGCCTACCAGCACCAAACGCAGGGCGGCCAAGCTCGGTGGCTTCCACCACACCATGCACTGACCAGCTGCAGAGGTGAAGTCACCTGTTTTTTGTGCTTGGTCTAGCATGCTCGAAAGCAAACCCACCTCGCGCTGTTGGTCGTCGCTCACCAACACCACCAAGGCATCGGTCTTGAGGGTGGCGGCCTTGGCCCATGAAAGTGATTGGAGTTCGAAGTTCATAATTCAGCCCTTACATTTAAGGCTTATGTTATTCCATTCCACTTTCCGCGCTGAGTTGTCCCGCTATTTTTGGGCCACCTTAATTGTTATGGTCAGCATTGTGATGACGGTGCTGCTGATACGCACACTGGGTCAAGCCTCTCGCGGCAATATCGATCCGCGTGAAGTCACGCTGGTGCTTGGCTACACCATGCTTGGTAATTTGCACACCATTGTGACCATGGCTTTGTACATCGCCTCGGTCGCGACTTTGTCGCGCATGTATGCCGACAGCGAGATGGTGATTTGGCAGTCCAGTGGCGAAAGCTCCGTCGGACTGGTCAAACCTGCGCTGGTGTTTGCTGCCCCTGTTTTGGTGGTGGTGGCAGCCCTTGCCTTGGTGGCTTGGCCTTGGACCAATGCACAAACCCATGAAATCCGAGACCGCTACGAAAAGCGTGGCGACTTAGAACGCGTCAAGCCTGGACAGTTCCAAGAGTCAGCCAGTGGCAACCGCGTTTTTTTCATCGACAAAAACAGTCCTTCCGACTTGGAAGGCACCCATATTTTTATTGCTGCTCAAGAAAAAGGCTTGCAAACTATCACCATTGCGCGTAATGGCCGAGTGGAGTTCAAGGCTGACGATCGCTACTTGGTTCTCAACAACGGCCAGCGTATCGAAATCAACCCTCTAAAGAATGAAATCAAGGTAATTGAGTTCCAAGAGCATGGCGCAAAGTTGGGCGACAACACATTGGCCTTGGACGAAATTGAGGCCCAGTCCACCCTACCCTGGGATTTGTTGAAAAATCCCATTCCAGTGAACATGGGAGAGTTGACTTGGCGAATTGGTTTGGCCTTGGGCGCCTTCAATCTGGTGTTGCTGGGTATTGCTATCCCCTATGTCAATCCACGCACCGGACGCACAGGAGCCTTGGTCATGGCCATGCTGACCTTCTTCATCTACTACAACCTGATTAACGTCAGTCGCAACGCCGTAGCTTCCGGCCAGTGGGGCATGCTGAGCATGCTTTTTGCGTTGCACTTGCCGGTGTTGGCGATAAGTTTGACAGGCCTTTGGTGGCGCAAGGAACAGGCGACAGTGGGCCACGTGTTGAGGAAACTGACTTTTCTAAAGCGGGGGGTTGCTTGAAAACCATTCAACGCATGATTTACACCGAGGTGCTGGCGAAGGTGAGCTTTGCCACCATGGGTTTCGTGGGCTTATTTTTCTTCTTTGATTTGGCCGATGAACTGAAGTGGATTGGCATGGGCCCCGGTCAAGGCTATGCCTTTGAACACGCCTTGGCCTACGTATTTCTCTTGGTACCTTCTCATATTTATGAGTTGCTGCCCATCACGGTCTTGATAGGCACCATCTTTGTCATGTCCAAATTTGCACAGACCTCGGAATTCACGATTTTGCGCACCAGCGGGATGGGGCCTCAATTAGCTTTACGTAATCTTCTGATTCTTGGTATGGCTTTTGCTGTGCTGACTTTTGTGATTGGCGACTATGTCGGGCCTCCCAGCAGCCGTGTGGGCCAGTTGTTGCGCACGCAGCACTTGGGCGTGGCTTATACGCAAGGTGTCACCGGTGCTTGGCTGAAAGAAACCCAAGCCAAGGGACACAGCGTGGTGAATGTGGGTTCGATCACACCCCAGTCTGAAATGGGGCAAGTGCGTATTTTTGAGTTTGACGACACCGGCCGCCTCAACCGTATGCTGCGAGCTGACAAAGCGGTGTTCGAGGCAGACGCTAACGCTTGGACCCTGCAAAACGTGTCTGCCGACTATTTCAATTCTGCCCAAAGCGGTATGCAGGCGTTGCAACGCGAACAACTCCCCTCTTTGCGCTGGACCTCAGAAATGACCGAAGAGATGGTGTCAGTGGCGCTGCTCAAACCCGAGCGCATGGCCACTTTGGACCTGTTTCGATACATCCAGCATTTAAGTTTGAATAACCAGTCTTCACAGCGCTATGAAATTGAGTTTTGGAAAAAACTCTTTTACCCCTTAAGTTGTTTGGTGATGGTGAT
>CAMDIP010000145.1 GCA_945899335.1 Bordetella parapertussis | reverse complement strand
GAGGTGGTGCGCATGGAGGCTGCCGGTTGCTATGGACGCAACGGCGCAGACGATGTGGCCGCCGATGCAGCGCTGTTGTCCAAAGCAGTTAGAGCGCCGGTTCGTGTGCAACTTTCAAGAGAGCAAGAACACGCATGGGAACCCAAAGGGGCCGCACAACTCATGCAAGTGCGCGGTGGCTTATCGGCCAATGGCCAACCAACTGGCTACGACTTTCAAACCTCTTACCCGTCCAATGGTGCACCCACCTTGGCCTTGTTGCTGACCCGCACCATAGCGCCTGCAGCACGTGCCTATGAAATGGGTGACCGCACTGCCAGACCACCGTATGGCTATGCTGATTTGCGTGTCACGGTGCACGACATGCCGCCGCTCTTGCGTGCTTCGTGGTTGCGCGGCGTCTCGGCCTTACCCAATTCATTTGCGCATGAAAGCTTCATTGACGAACTCGCCCTTGCTGCAAATGCCGATCCCCTGCAATACCGCTTGCAGCTGCTCTCTGACCCACGCGCCAAAGAACTGCTGCAAGCCACGGCCGATCGTGCTGGGTGGCAAATACATCAGTCACCCCAAGAAAAACCTTCGCATGGCGATTGGTTACAAGGGCAGGGTGTGGCCTATGCCCGATATGTGCACAGCAAATGGCCGGGTTTTGGTGCGGCTTGGTCAGCTTGGGTTGCTGATGTAGAAGTCCACCGTAACACCGGTGAAGTACACGTCAAGCGCGTGGTGGTTGGTCATGACGCAGGCTTGGTGGTCAACCCTAAAGGCGTTGAGCAACAGGTGCATGGCAATGTGCTGCAAACCACCAGCCGTGCCTTGCTCGAAAAAGTAGAAACCGATGCCAAAGATGGTCGCGTGGTCAGCCAAGACTGGGGCAGCTACCCCATTTTGAATTTCCGCCAAGTGCCGGTCATTGAAGTGGTTCAAATGCCTCGCCCAGGCGACGATGTGCCTTTGGGTGCGGGCGAGTCCTCCTCTGTGCCAGGCACGGCGGCCATTGCCAATGCCATTTTTGACGCCACCGGTATTCGCTTTCGTAACCCGCCATTCACACCTGAGGTGGTGCGTGCCGCTTTGCATCCTTTGGGCGCACCAGAACCTGCACCTGCGCCCATGGCTGAAACAGTTAACAAAACACCCAGAAGTACCCAGCCTGGTGTGTTGCAAGGTTGGCGTAAACGTTGGCGGCAAGTCAGCGGTGTGGCTTTGGGTGTGTTCGCGCTCAGCGCGGCCATCGTGGGTTGGCGTGTGGCCTTGCCCACGGTGAGCTTCAACCCAGCGAACTACAGCGCCGATATGCTGCAACGCGGCCAACAGTTGGCAGCACTGGGCAACTGCGCAGGTTGTCACACGGCTCTAGACGGCATGCCCAACGCCGGCGGTCGACCCATGCACACGCCTTTTGGCACGGTGTTTTCCACCAACTTGACGCCCGATGTGCAGACGGGCATAGGTGCATGGTCTTACCAAGCTTTCGAGCGTGCCATGCGCCAAGGCATTTCACGCGATGGCCATGCGCTCTATCCGGTGTTTCCCTTCACCTCGTTTGCCAAAACCAGCGATGCCGACATGATGGCTTTGTACGCATGGTTGATGTCGCAAGCAGCGGTGACATCGCACACGCCTGAACCGCAGTTGCAGTGGGGCTTAGGGTGGCGACCGTTGATGGCCTTATGGAATGGTTTGTTTCATGCGCCTCAGCAGTTTGCGCCAAAGCCTAAGCAAAGCGCTGAATGGAACCGCGGTGCGTATTTGGTGGATGGCTTGGGGCATTGCGGCGCATGTCACACGCCACGCAACGCAATGGGGGCCGAGCGCAACGAGCAAGCCTATATGCAAGGCGCGATGGTGGACGGGTGGCAAGCGCCTGCGCTGAACCAATTAAACCCTTCTCCTGTGCCTTGGGGTGAGGAAGAATTTTTCCGCTATTTGCGACAAGGTCATACACAGCAACACGGCATAGCTGCTGGCCCTATGGGCTTGGTGGTGCGCAACTTGGCCTTGGTGCCGGACACCGACATACGTGCCATGGCGGTGTATTTAGCGTCTCTTCAACCCCTCTCAAACAGTGATGAAGCGCAACGCGAGGCTTTGGCCGCCAAGGTGGTAGCCGATGCGGCAAGGCAAGCCCCGCTGCCAGACGCTGCCCAACGCTTATTCCAAGGCAGTTGCGGTGCTTGTCACCACGATGGGGACGGTCCGCAGTTATTGGGCGTGAACCGTCCATTGGCACTCAACACCAATGTGCACAGCGACCGACCCGACAACTTGCTGCGTATTGTGTTGGAAGGTATTCAAGCACCGGCTTCTAAAGACATTGGATTCATGCCGTCGTTTGCGAATACTTTGAGTGACAAACAGTTGGTGTTGTTGGTCGATGGGATGCGTGCTCGCTACGCGCCGGATAAACCGCCTTGGCAGAATACGGCAAAGACCTTGGCCGCCATGCGACAACCTTGAGATTTAGCTGTGTATAGCGCTGTCTCTGACGAAGTCGTCTAAAAGTTTTTTCAGCTGCTCGGTTTTTCGCACACCCAACACCTTGTGAATGGATTGGTGATGGGCGTCGACTTGCGCGGTCAGGCGTTGCACCATGGCCAAGCCAGTGTTAGAGATAAAGACCAGCACCTTGCGACTGTCTTCTGGTGATGTGTTGCGCATGACCAAACCACGGCTTACAAGTTTGTCAATGTTTTTGGTGAGTGCTGGATGGTTCATCAGCACCTGTTCGGCCAATTCCCCCATGGCGCGTCCGTTTTCATCTGACAACACTTGCAAGATACGCCAGTGTTGTTCGGTCATTTTTTCTTGGGCTATGGCTTTGCCCAAACCCATGCTCATCGTACGGTTGGCCGATGCCAGCAAGTAGGAGAGGTAATTGTTCAGGTCTTGACTAGGCATATATCCTGCTTACATTCTGTGAAATTTCTGCTAGTCTAATGAACTTCTTTTCCAAGGACAACATCTTTGTTGTGCTTGGGGCATTCTTTGTTGGGTTGCAGGTGAAAAGATTGGCATAGGCAACATGGGTAGACATTGGAGTGGTCAATATCGGGGAACTGATGCACGAATTTCATGCATGCATCACCCCAAAAAAGTGCGCTCATGGCAAGCGCATAAGTCTCTTGCGCTTCCAGTAGACGCGCAATATATCTCCATTGGTTTGTGCATGGCCCAAGATGGCGCGGCTGGCATATGGTCGCCCTCTGCATTGGCCAGCGCCGAATTGGCTGTGGCTGAACTCAATCAACGCAACGGCATTGCAGGGCGTCAGGTGCGCTTGGTGTGTCTCAATGCCTCTGATGAATCTTCCAACTTCGAAGATGAATTGCTGCGCGCCATAGACGCCGATGGCATCGAAGCCTTGGTGGGTATGCATACCAGTGCTGTTCGCGAGCGCATTGTTCAAAGCGTAGGCGGCATGCTTCCTTATGTTTACACACCCTTGTATGAAGGGGGTGAAGTCACTCCTGGGGTATTCACGCTTGGCGAAACGCCAGCGCAACAGTTGCGCCCTGCTATCGATTGGCTGAGTCGTAACGAAAAAGCCAAACGCTGGCTGTTCGTGGGCAACGACTATGTGTGGCCCCGTGTGTCGCACCGCTTGGCCAGCAACTATGTCGAGCAAAGTGGCGGCATTGTTTTGGATTCCATTTATTTGCCGATTGGCACCCAAGATTTTTCAGCCGTGCTGGACCGTTTGCAAAGCTTGCAAGTCGATGCGGTGTTGGTGTCTTTGGTAGGCCAAGACGCCATCACGTTCAACCGCCAGTTTGGTCACGCGGGTTTAAGCCGACGCGCGGTTCGTTTGTCGTGCGCCATTGAAGAAAATGTGCTCATGGGCATAGGCTCTGACAAAACCGAAGGCTTGTATGTGGCGGCGAGTTATTTTGCCAACTTGCAAACCGATGCAAATTTAGCTTTGCAAGAACGCTTCAGCGCTCGCCATGGTGTGAGGGCTCCGGTGCTCAATGCCTTGGGTCAGTCGGCTTATGAAGGCATGCATTTTTTGGCCGCCATGTTCGACAACAACCTGCATCTGCCTGAGCATTGGCCGCAGATCGCCAAGCGAAACCTGGCTTACCAAAGCGCCAGAGGTGCCAGCTATGTCGGTAACCATTTTAAAAACGCCCCTGTTTATTTGGCGCGTGCCAATGGTCACCAGTTTCAAGTCGTTACAAGGTTCTAATTTTT
>CAMDIP010000144.1 GCA_945899335.1 Bordetella parapertussis | reverse complement strand
AGCCAGTTCATGGAAAACTTTTGCTGGGAATGGTCTGTCTTGCGTCACATGACCGCCCATGTGGACACGGGTGAACCCCTGCCCCGCGCTTTGTTTGACAAGCTGCTGGCCGCGAAGAATTTCCAAAGTGGCTTGCAAACTTTGCGTCAAATTGAGTTCTCTTTGCTTGATATGCGCTTGCACACAGAACCCGATCGCAGCAGCGATGTTTTGGGTGTGCTGAAAGAGGTGCGAGCAGAGGTGGCGGTGTTGCATCCGCCCGAGTGGCATCGAATGCCGCATTCCTTTAGCCATATTTTTGCGGGTGGCTACGCTGCTGGCTACTACAGCTACAAATGGGCCGAAGTGCTCAGCGCTGACGCCTATGCTGCGTTTGAAGAAACCGCGGCAGAAGATGGCACACCCTCGCTTGAAACTGGGCGACGCTATCGGCAAAGTATTTTGGAGCGTGGCGGCAGTCGTCCCGCTATGAGTTCATTCAAAGATTTTCGCGGTCGCGAGCCTTCTTTGGATGCCTTGATGCGCCACCAAGGCATGGCTGGCTAGTAACGCAGCGTCTGCACCCCATCGGGGGTCGCAAGCAAACAAATATCGGCTTTTTGAAAAGCGAAAATTCCTACTGTGACCACACCAGGCCATTGGCTGATTCGCGTCTCTAGCGCCATTGGCTCTGTGAGCTTCAAGCCATGCACATCCAAAATGTATTGCCCGTTATCGGTCACCAACGGCTGCGCCTCGCGCATACGCAAAACCGCTTGACCACCCAATGCCGCGAATGAACGGATGATCTGCGGCACTGCCATGGGTATGACTTCTACTGGCAAGGGAAACGCACCCATCACATCCACACGTTTGCTTTGGTCAACAATGCATACAAACTGCTGGGCTTGGGCTGCGACAATTTTTTCGCGGGTCAGTGCAGCACCCCCGCCTTTGACCATATAGCCATGGCAGTCGATTTCATCGGCGCCATCTATGTATACCGACAGGGATTGGACCTGCGACAAATCCACCACGGGGATGCCAAGGGCTTGCATACGCTGGGCAGAAGCGATGGAACTGGAGACAGCACCTTGGACCGCAATAGCACTTTGCGCCAAAGCATCAATAAAGAAATTTACGGTGGAGCCCGTACCTACGCCAATCAACGCATGAGGTTGCACATAAGCCAACGCCGCTTGGGCAACTTGTGCTTTCAGTGCATCTTGGCTAAAGGGCTGGCTCATCGGTGACAATTCCATTTTTTGAGAAGATGTCTGATTATCCATGTCCCTGTTGCCCTACGCCTTGCTGCGTCCCTTGTTGTTTGGCCTAGGGGCTGAAGCCGCACACGACGCCACGCTGAACATGCTGTCGGCGACCCAGCACAATTTCTTGCGCTTGGCCTACCAACAAAAGCGTACCGAAGACCCCCTGCAACTTGCGGGTTTGAATTTTCCCAACCGCGTAGGACTTGCCGCGGGTTTAGACAAAAATGCCAGTTGTATCGACGCATTTGCGGCCATGGGGTTTGGCTTTGTGGAGGTCGGTACTGTCACCCCTGAGGCCCAGCCTGGCAACCCCAAGCCACGCATGTTTCGCCTGCCAGCAGCCCACGCCTTGATCAACCGCCTAGGGTTCAACAACCAAGGGCTAGAGAGTTTTTTGCGCAATGTGCAACTGGCACGTTTTCGCCAAAACAACCCCATGCCCATGCTACTGGGCTTGAACATTGGGAAAAATGCCTCGACCCCTATGGAACGTGCAGCCGATGATTACCTGCGCGGCTTGAACGCGGTTTACCCGTTTGCAGACTATGTCACGGTGAATATCTCCAGCCCCAACACGCAAAATTTACGCAGCCTGCAAAGTGACGCGGCTTTGTCAAACCTCTTAAGCCTGTTGGGCGAGGCCCGAGCACAACTGGCGCACAGCTACCAAAAACATGTTCCTGTCTTTATCAAAGTTGCTCCAGATTTAGATGAGACTCAACTCGCGCAACTGTGCATGACCTTGCAAAACCATTGCATGGAGAATGGTCAAACCAAAGACAATGCGTGGGGCGTCATCGCTACCAACACCACGGTGTCAAGAGACCTAGTTCAACATCTGCCCAACGCTAACGAAACAGGTGGTTTGTCTGGTGCACCCGTGAAAGAAGCGAGCA
Organism: Bordetella parapertussis; assembly: GCA_945899335.1. Lineage (GTDB taxonomy): Bacteria > Pseudomonadota > Gammaproteobacteria > Burkholderiales > Burkholderiaceae_C > Limnohabitans. The sequence continues at coordinate 2,055 of CAMDIP010000144.1, read as the reverse complement.
ACCGCGTGATCAGGGCCTTGCGCCTAAGCCTTGGCCCCGACTTTGCGCTGATCGGTGTGGGGGGCATTGTCAGTGCTCAAGATGCGATTGAGAAAATTCAAGCCGGTGCCAATGTGGTGCAAATCTATACCGGCTTGATTTACCAAGGGCCTGCATTGGTGTCGCAAGTGGCCAAGGGCTTGCAGGCCATGCAGTGAATACTTCGCATATCTGCCCCTTAAACTCAAGCCACTATGAACCTCTCTGAACTCTCACCAAAAGAAATTGCTGATTTGGCAGAAGCTTTGTCCGTACACCCCGATTACCGGGTATTGCGACGTTTAATTCCCCGTCACAGCTTTGCGCCTTCTGCGCCTGGCCAAGTGCTGCAAACCGGTGTGGTTCTCGATACCGAGACCACGGGCTTGAGTTCACAAGATGACCAAGTGATTGAGCTTGGCATGATTGCATTTGAGTTTGACCCTGTTTTGGGCACAGTACACAGTGTGCGCGAGGTGTTTGACGAACTCGAAGACCCTGAGCGCCCTATTCCGCCTGAAACCACCCAAGTGCATAACATCACCGATGCCATGGTGCATGGCAAGCGCATCAACGACACCACGGTGGAAAAAATTGTGGCACAAGCCAGCGTCATCATTGCCCACAACGCCTCTTTTGACCGCCCCTTTGTTGAAAAGCGCTGGCCTGTTTTCAAAGACAAACAATGGGTTTGCAGCATCAAAGACATCGATTGGAAAAGCGAAGGGGTGGGCTCGGCCAAGCTGGAGTATTTACTGCAAACCCAAGGTATTTTTTATGAAGCGCATCGCGCTGAAACCGATTGCTGGGCTTTGCTGGAGTTGCTCAACGCAGTATTGCCGCAAAGCCAACAACCCGCTTTGCTGCGCTTGCTAGAGTCCCTCAACCAACCTCAAGTGCGCCTGTATGCCACCGGTTCACCCTTCGATTCCAAAGATTTGCTCAAAGCACGTGGCTACCGATGGTCGCCAGAGATCAAATGCTGGCATCGGCAACTGGGGGGCGATAAAGCCTTGCAAGAAGAGCTGTCATGGCTCAAGAACCGTGTCTACCTAGGCAAACACGCCAGCGTGGATATTGAAACTCTGGGCGGCTTGGTACGACATTCAGACCGTCAAGGCCACAAAACCACCCAGCCGTTGGTGAGTTAGTAAGGCACCAACTGCCAAGGCATATTGCAGATAGGTACATTGGGGTAATACTGCCCAGAGGATTGGCAAAAATAGGCCACGCGGGGCGCCTCTAAGGCCACAGGCGGTGCAGGCGTCACGATGATGGTGGTGGATGGCTCGCTGTAAGCTTGATTGGCCCAGTACAGGCTAGAACCAATGACAGCAGCTGACACCCACGGCACCCAGCGCAAGTCCCGATCGCCACGGCCATGACGATGACCACCATGTTCGCCATGTCCGCGGTCATAACCGCGAGCGTGGCCAGAGTAGCCATGTGAAGAGTGCCCTCGCCAACCATCCCCGCCCGCAAACGACAAGCTAGGCGCGATCAATATCAGACTCAAAGCAGCGCAAAACAATGGCTTTTTCATGGGAATCCTTGATGAAGAGCAAATGACATGCTTTTAACGTCACCCGCGCCTTCGAGGATGACAAGCAACTGATTTATGATGGTCCTCAATGAAGAAAAGTTTTTACCCCTTTTATTTGGCCAGCCTTGTTGCAGCGTTTTTAGTCGTTTCAGCGCCTGCAATAGCTGACCCCTACAAATTTCCCTACGTCTCCTTGCACGATCTGCCCAGCGCATTGCAAGAAGCCTATCGAAATGAGAAGCCCAATTTGGGCGAGATTGGGCGTTGTGCCGTAAGCTTCGACAACAATATGGACCAAGAAAAAATGGTCTTCACCTGCTCTATTTACGTGAAGATGTCTGCCGTTGCTGAGCGCAAAGCCATGGAGCGGTGCGACCAAATGAAAACAGCTCGAAGCATCAAATCACCTTGCAAGGTGATTTCAGACTAAAGCCTTGCGTAAAAGGCTTTACAGAACTTGCAGGTAAATAGCCAAACAAGTGCCGTAGCCAACG
>CAMDIP010000143.1 GCA_945899335.1 Bordetella parapertussis | reverse complement strand
GCGGTGTAGCTCACAGTGCTGCCACCAGTTCTGGCACGGCCACGAACAAATCGGCCTCCAAGCCGTAGTCGGCCACGCTGAAAATAGGCGCTTCGGGGTCTTTGTTGATGGCCACAATGACCTTGCTGTCCTTCATGCCTGCCAAATGTTGAATAGCGCCGCTGATGCCACAAGCAATGTAGAGTTGAGGCGCCACGATCTTGCCGGTTTGTCCCACTTGCCAATCGTTGGGCGCATAACCCGCGTCAACCGCCGCGCGGCTGGCACCCATGGCAGCACCAAGTTTGTCGGCCAAGGGCGTGATGACCTCGGCAAATTTTTCCGAGCTGCCCAAAGCACGACCACCCGAGACGATGATCTTGGCGGCGGTGAGTTCAGGGCGGTCGTTCTTGGCGATTTCGCTCCCCATGAACTGGCTTTGCGTACCTGCATTGGCAGGGCTGATGCTCTCAATAGCTGCGCTGCCACCTGTGGCAGCGGCGGGGTCAAACCCTGTCGTGCGCACGGTGATGACCAGTGTGGCGTCGGTGGCTTGCACCGTGGCGATGGCGTTACCCGCGTAAATGGGGCGCTCAAAGGTATCAGGCGATTCCACCTTGGTGATATCGCTGATCTGACCAACATCGAGCTTGGCAGCAACGCGGGGTGCGATGTTTTTGCCGCTGGCGGTTGCGGCAAACAAAATGTGGCTGTAGCTTGACGCCAAAGCCAGCACTTGGGCGGCGACTTGCTCGGCCAAGCCGTGAGCAAAGACGTCTGCGTCAGCATGCAGCACTTTGCTCACACCTGCAATGTGGGAAGCGGCTTGGGCAGCGGCAGATGCGTCTTTGCCTGCGACCAAAACATGCACATCGCCACCGCAGGCCAAGGCGGCGGTGATGGTGTTGAGGGTGGCAGGTTTGATGCCGTGGTTGTCGTGTTCTGCGATGACTAAAGCGGACATGTCAAATCACCTTTGCTTCGTTTTTCAATTTATCAACCAAGGCAGCCACATCGGCCACCTTCATACCCGCGCTGCGCTTGGGCGGCTCACTGACCTTCAAGGTCTTGATACGCGGTTTCACATCTACGCCGAGGTCTTCGGGTTTGAAGATGTCGAGTTGTTTTTTCTTGGCCTTCATGATGTTGGGCAGCGTGACATAGCGCGGCTCATTCAAGCGCAAATCGGTGGTGATGACAGCGGGCAGCGTGAGCTTCAAGGTTTCCAAGCCGCCATCAACCTCGCGGGTAACCAAAGCGTGGCCATCGGCCATTTCCACTTTGAAGGCAAATGTGGCTTGCGGCCAGTCGGCCAGCGCGGCCAGCATTTGGCCGGTTTGGTTGCAATCGTCGTCAATGGCTTGTTTGCCCAAAATCACCAAGCCAGGTTGCTCTTTGTCGGCCAAGGCTTTGAGGAGTTTGGCCACCGCCAAGGGTTGGAGTTCTTCGGTGGTTTCCACCAAGATGCCACGGTCGGCACCGATGGCCATGGCGGTGCGCAGGGTTTCTTGGCATTGGGTGACGCCACAAGACACCACGATCACCTCACTCAAAAAGCCCTTTTCTTTCAAGCGAACCGCCTCTTCGACAGCAATTTCGTCAAAGGGGTTCATGCTCATTTTGACGTTGGCGATGTCCACGCCGCTTTGGTCAGACTTGACCCTAACCTTGACGTTGTAATCCACCACGCGCTTGACCGCGACCAGTGCCTTCATGGGTTTTCTCCGAGGAATTTAAAGGGATGCAAGTTGACGTTACGTCATTCTAGACGAAACCGAAAGTATTTAAGTACGACCGTGCTTTTTTTCGCCCAATAAGAAAAAGTCTTTTGAATTCAAGGGAGTACAGGACGCACAAAAACCTGTTGCGGGGCTTTGGGCAGCTCTATGCCGGCTTGGCGCAAAGCCTGCATCACAGCGGTATTGATTTGCGAGCGGGTCTTTAAATAACCCGCCTCGGGGTCGCTGACCCACGACACCACGGTGAACTCCAAACCAGAGGACTCGACATTGCTTAAAAAAGCCTGCGGTGGCGGGTCGCGCAACACCCACTCGCTTTGCAAAGCAGCAAGGCTGAGTAAACCCAAAACCTGCTCGATGTCGACATCCACCCCCAAAGGAAAAGTGCAATTGACCGCGATTTGCGGGTCACTCAAGGACAGGTTGTCGACCCGCTGGGTCAGCAACATCTCGTTGGGAATGATGGACTCGCGTCCACTGGCGTCACGCAGCAAGGTGTAGCGGGTCTTGATGTCGATGACACGCCCCTCTAGGCCATCGACCTTGATGTAGTCGCCAATGCGCACCGAACGCTCGACCAGCACCACGAAACCGCTGACATAGTTGGCAGCCAGTTTTTGCAGACCCAAGCCCAGCCCCACGCCAAACGCACCACCCAAGACCGACAAAGCCGTCAGGTCTACCCCCACCGCAGACAAGGCAAACAGCAAGCCCACCAAGAGCAAAACCGCTCTTAACAAATTGGCCGCGACTTTGCGCATAGACAAATCGCTGACGGTACGGGCCAACAGCCGCTGTTCGATGGTGGCCGACACCCACAAGCTGAGCACCAAGACCAAGCCACAGGACAACACGCCTTCGAGCAAGGTACGCAGGTTTAAGCGTACTTTGCCGAAATTGAGTTGTATCTGCTCCAACTCCTGCGCCACCAAGGGCAGCAAGTCGGTGATCCACAGCACCGCAACGCCCCATGCCAGCCAAGAGATCAAACGCTCGGTGAGTTGCGCCATAGGCGACACCGGAAACACTGCCATCAATACCCGAGCGCACAGGCGAATCAGCGCCAGCGACAACAACACTGGAATCGCCAGTTTGAACAACATGGGGGTGTGGTGTTTAAGAAATACCACCTGCGCCACATAGGCCAAAGCCAAGGCTGCCATGGGAAACAACACGCCATCAACCACACCACGGCCAAACAGCACCGAGGTATGGGTGGCAAAACGGCTGAGTTGGTAGCTGATCAGCCATGCCAGCAAGAGCGCCAAGGCCAGCAGGGCCAGCTCTTTCAAAAGCAAAGGTTGAACCTCGGTTTGCAACCAAGGTGCGAGCAAAACGTTGAAGGTATCCATCTGAAATTAGCTTAACACGCGAGGGTGACCACAGGCTTGGCTACACTCGAAACCCATGACCGTATTTCGCACCCTTGTTTCACGCAGTTCTGCCACTTGCTTGAGTGTTTTTTTGCTGCTGGCGTTTGCATCCCCACTTGTTGCCGCCCAGCCAGCTACCAGCCAGAAAAGCCAAAAGACCTTCAAGAAAAGCCCATCGCTCAAAGCCAAAACAAAAAACAAAGTGGTGCTGGGCAAGGCCTTGGGCAACACGCCAACGGTGAAAGCCTTGGCAAGCCGTCTGAGCGCACAGCACCAACTGCCCAAGGCTTGGGTGCAGCAGAAAATCGCCTCTGCTCGGTTGTTGCCACAGGTGCAGCAAATGGTGTTGCCGCCCATCTCACCCACCGCCAAAAACTGGCAAGCCTATCGAGCCAGGTTTTTGCAAACACAGCGCATACAAGCCGGTGTGGCCTTTGCGCAGAAATACGCAGAAGAACTCAACCGCGCCGAAGCCAGCTACGGCGTACCAAGCGCTTATGTGCTGGGTGTGTTGGGCGTGGAAACATTTTTTGGTCAGCACCAAGGCCAGTTCAAAGTGCTGGACGCCTTGGCAACGCTCAGCATTGCCTTTCCCAAAGAGCACCCCTATGCCAGCGAGCGCCAAGCTTTTTTTGAAAGCGAATTGGGCCACCACTTGCAGCAGTTGCGCGGGCAGCCTTCTTTGAAGAATCAGCTGGGCAGTTTTGCCGGTGCCAGCGGCTGGCCGCAGTTCATGCCCTCGAGCATTGCCAAATTCGCGGTGGATTTTGATGGTAATCGGCGCATCGATTTGTCGCGCAGCCCCGTGGACGCGATTGGCTCGGTGGCGCATTACTTTCAAGCCTATGGCTGGCAAACCGGTATGCCCACCCACTTTGAGGTGAAGGTCAATGCCAACGAAACTGATTTGGCCGCGCTCTTGGCCCCTGACATCGTGCCCACGTGGTCACTTTCGTACCTGCAAGACAAGGGCGTGGAGGTGGTTGAAGCCTCGGGCTATGCCCAGCCGTTGGCATTGGTGCAACTGTTCAACGCCGACGAAGCGCCCTCTTACGTGGCGGGCACAGAAAACTTCTTTGTCATTACCCGCTACAACCGCAGTAGCTACTACGCCCTCGCCGTCATCGAGCTTGGCCACGCCATCAAAACCGAGTTGGCTTTGAATCCTGACCATTGATTCGATTACCGTCATTGCTCGGCATTCGTC
>CAMDIP010000142.1 GCA_945899335.1 Bordetella parapertussis | reverse complement strand
TGCATGATATTTTTCACAGGGCTGAGGGCTTGGCAGCTGGAGGCTCGAAAAGAGGTGAAATCGTGTTCGCCGAGCAAACACTTTGCGGCTTCTTGCATGGGCTCGATGTGCATAGGGCGGTAGACCCAGCCCACCCGCCCAGCTTCTAGGCTGGGACGAACCGGCGACTGCAGCACGATGTAGGCATAGCGTCTTGACAACGCGCTGGCGCGGGCATGAAAGCCCTCGGGTACTTCTTGCGCCCATTGAACCGCAATGTCGCTTGGCAAAGTGGCGTTGGTGCCGCGCACCCAGCTTTGCATATCGCGGTGGATGGCGGTGTCAAAGTGCACCACTTGCATCAGACCATGGACACCTGAATCGGTACGCCCTGCGCACAAGGTGCGAATCGGCTGGGTGGCAAAACTGGAAAGAGCGGCTTCTAGGTGGTCTTGTACCGTGCACCCATTGGGTTGGCTTTGCCAGCCTTCGTAGGTTTGACCCGCATAGCTCAGACCCAGCGCTACGCGCATTGGCGTCACGAGCGTTCTTGTAACCAGCGCAGCGCCCGTTCGCGGGTTTCACCATGGGTTTGGTCGGCGACTTCTTGGGCCAAGGCGCGACCGGTTTGGCGTTGACCCAATTTCCAAAGTTCATCTGCCAAATCAAGACGGACTTGAAAGGGGTCTTCGCTCAAAGCGGCTGCATTAGACATCGAGGTGGCTGGCGCACTTTGTCTGTAGGGCGTGTTGGCAGGAGGTGATGGCGCGGGGGTTGACGCACTGGAAACAGGGCTTGGCGCGGGGCGAGGCGTAAGCTCTAAATCGAAATCAACTTTCATATCTTGAGGCTTATCCCGAGAAGGGCCAGGACCTGATTTGAAGTCCAGGTCGGTGTCGTCTTCATCGGGATTGTGTTGTTGACGCCGTTTTTCCCGTAACAAAGAAATACTCACCAAAACGGCAGCAATAACAGCGACCAAACCAATCAACTCAAACATATAGCGCTTGAGCAAGGCAAGAAAATCTTGAGCGCCTGCAGGTAAGCTAGGCATGCTGAAAGACAGGCCGTCTTGCATTTTTCCAGCGGCTTTGGAAATAGCGTCCAAGTCGGTGACGTTCTTGGATACCTCTTGGTTGCGTTGCGCGGCTTGTTCAGATTCCAAATTTTGCTTGACCTTGTCTGCGTCTGCAGCGCCTGGCTTGCTCAGCGTCAGTTGGTCAGAAGACTTTTGCGCTTTGTTATCGACCTGCGCTTTTAAGCCGCCTTTGGATTCACGTGCGTTGGCGTCAGCCAATTTGGTTTTGCCGACTTGCCCAGCCAATTGGGCACGGTAAGCATCAAAGTCCAAAGCCTGCAAGCGAATGTCTTCACGCGCTTGTTTGCGGTCGATCGAGGTTACATCTTCTTCAGTGGGCAGGGTGATGAGCGCACCAGCCTTGAGGCGGTTGACATTGTTGTCGATGAAAGCTTTGGGGTTGTTACGCAACAAAGACATCAACATTTGGTCCAAGGAGACATCACCACCCACAGAGTGCGTCATCATAAGTTGGCCGGCGGTGTCGCCTTGCACAACTTCAATGGTGGCGCCAGCCTTGGTGAGAACGCCAGAATCTGGTTTTTTCGCAACAGGTTTGTCGGCTTTGGGCTTGCGCTCGGCTTTGGCTGCAGGCTCTTTGGCAGGCGAGGGCAAAGGCGCTGGGCGAGGCGGTACCGCCACTGGCGCAGGCTTGTCCATCGGCAAAGGCGGCAAGTTGTTCGCCGCCGGCGTGTCATTGCTGGCCACAGCGGTGGGTTCTGGGGCTTGGCCATTGCTTAGCGGAAAACCTAGGTTGCGATAGGCGCGACCCGAAGCCCAGCGAAATTCAAGCAGCAAATCCACATAGGGTTCGCTAATGGCTTCTGCACCTTGAAATTGCAGCAAATAAAGGTCATCACCTTTTCGTACCAAAGTGATTCGGACATTGTCTAGACCCGCGACACGGCCAATTTTGGCCGCTTGGTAAACCGTCGCATTGGCCAGGTTGGCTTGAAATTCTTGGGCCTCTTGCGCCGATAAATCACTGACCTGAACTTCTAGCTTCAGAGGCTCGCCTAGCTTGGATTGGATTTGCGGGCGACCCAGTTGAAGGGCCATTGCATGACTGGCCAATGTCGCCAGAAAAAGGGTGAACAAGCAACGCAAGTTGAACGGCTTTTTTATCAGCTGAAGCATATAGGTAGTTTTCGTGCAGCCTAAGAAGCGCCCATCATAATGGAAATGAGCTCTTTTTATTGAATTTCAGGCTTTCAACAAAATTCTCAACATGCGCCGCAAAGGTTCGGCAGCACCCCACAACAACTGGTCACCGATGGTGAATGCGCCCACATACTCAGGGCCAAAGGCCATTTTGCGCATGCGCCCGACGGGAATGCTCATGGTGCCGGTCACTGCCACGGGGGTTAAGTGTTGCAAACTTGCCTCACGGTTGTTGGGCACCACTTTTACCCATTCGTTATCAGCTGCAATCATGGCTTCAATGTCAGCCAAGGGCACATTTTTTGTGAGTTTAAAGGTGAGTGCTTGGCTGTGGCAGCGCATCGCGCCGATGCGCACGCAAAAACCATCGACCGGAACGGCTGCTTTTGCAAAGCTGGGGCCTTGGCCCAAGATTTTGTTGGTCTCTGCCATGCCCTTCCACTCTTCGCGACTGGTACCCCAGAACTCGTCGCCTTCTTGTTTACCAAGCCCTAAATCTTTGTCGATCCAAGGAATGAGCGAGCCACCCAAGGGGGCGCCAAAGTTTTCTATTTCTGCGGCAGAAAGTGCCCGTTGTTTTGCAATGACTTTGCGGTCGATCTCCAAAATCGCGCTTTTGGGATCGTTCAAAAGGTCTTTGACCTCGGCATACACGCTGCCAAATTGGGTCAGCAATTCACGCATATGCGCGGCCCCACCACCGGAGGCAGCTTGGTAGGTTTGGGTGTTCATCCACTCCACCAAACCGGCTTTGTACAAAGCGCCCACGCCCATCAACATGCAACTGACGGTGCAGTTTCCGCCCACCCAATTGAGGCCACCCTTAACGAGTGCGTTTTCGATCACAGTCAGGTTCACGGGGTCCAGGATGATGATGGCGTCATCTTTCATGCGCAGGGTGGAGGCCGCGTCGATCCAGTGGCCCTGCCAACCCGCGCTGCGCAGCTTGGGGAACACTTCCGAGGTGTAGTCGCCGCCTTGGCAGGTGATGATGATGTTGCAGGCTTTGAGGGCATCTATGTTGTGGCCGTCAAGTAGCTTGGTTTCGTTTTTCGCCATGGCAGGCGCCGCGCCCCCCGCGTTGGAGGTGGAGAAAAACAAGGGCTCGATCAAGTCGAAGTCTTTTTCGGTTTGCATGCGGTCCATCAGGACCGAGCCGACCATGCCACGCCAGCCGACCAAGCCGACACGGTTTCCAATTTTTTTCATGGGATTGCCCTTTCAATCAATGTGTTTTTGATCCCCGGCTCGTCTGGCCGGGAAGGGCGCGACGAACCTCAAGCAATCAGGTGGTTGTCTTTGTGGTTTTGAAGCAGGTTTTGACGTAAATCATGTAAATCATTCTAACCTTGGTTCTACTTAAATGTACCCAAAGCCTTGACCACCGCGTCACCCATTTGCGCGGTGCCCACCTTGGTCGTGCCTTCGCTGTAGATGTCGCCGGTGCGAAGCCCTTGGGCGAGTACTTTTTTCACCGCGTCTTCGATGCGCACGGCCGCGGCTTCTTGGTTCAAGCTAAAGCGCAGCATCATGGCGGCGCTCAAGATGGTGGCCAAGGGGTTGGCCACACCTTTGCCCGCGATATCAGGGGCGCTGCCGTGGCTGGGCTCATACAAGCCTTGGTTGCTGGCGTTCAAAGACGCTGAGGGCAACATGCCGATCGAACCAGTCAGCATGGAGGCTTCATCACTCAAGATGTCGCCAAACATATTACCGGTGACCACCACGTCAAAACGCTTGGGCTCTTTCACCAACTGCATGGCCGCGTTGTCCACGTACATGTGGTCCAGCGCGATATCGGGGTAGTCTTTGTGCACCTCGGTGACGATGTCTTTCCAAAACTGAAAGGTCTCCAGCACATTGGCCTTGTCCACGCTGGTCACGCGCTTGCTGCGTTTGCGAGCGGCTTCAAAGGCCACGCGTGCAATGCGCTCCACCTCGGGGCGGGTGTAGCGCATGGTGTCAAAGGCTTCTTCGGCACCGGCGAAGGCGCCGTCTGGTGAAACACGGCGACCGCGTGGTTGGCCAAAATAAATATCGCCGGTCAACTCGCGGATGATGAGGATGTCCAAGCCCGCAATCAACTCGGGCTTCAAGC
>CAMDIP010000141.1 GCA_945899335.1 Bordetella parapertussis | reverse complement strand
TGGAAGAGGACAGTTTGCACGCTCAGTGGGTGTTTAAAGATTTTGGCAGCGCCATGTCATTCATGAATTCGGTGGCCGATGTGGCAGAGCGCATGAACCATCACCCCGAGTGGACCAATGTGTACAACCGCGTCAATGTGCGCTTAACTACACATGATGCGGGTGGACTCACCCATTTGGACTTCGATTTGGCGCGAGCCATGGACACCTTGGCCATTACCGCGTCTCAAAGTTAAGGCCTTAAGCTCTCGGGCATGGGCCTCGTGGTGCAAATCAAAGTTAAACCTCAGTCGAGGGCGAGTTCGCTTACCCAAGAAGCTGACGGCAGTTGGCTGGCACACATCAAATCGCTGCCCGTCGATGGCAAAGCCAACGAAGAATTGATAGGCTTGGTGGCCAAACACTTTGAATGCGCCAAGTCCAAGGTCAGCATCAAAAGCGGTGCGGCCTCAAAAATCAAGCGGGTGTTGATCGACGATTGAGCTTAAGTTTTGCGCTGCTGCAGCAGTTCCAGCAATTGCCCCAGCGCATGGGCCAGCGTGGCTTGGCGAACCGCGGCGCGGTCGCCCTCAAACTGGCAAGTCTGCACTTTCACCCAAGCGGTTTCAGCGCCGATGGTGGGGCCACCGTCGGTGGGCAAGCCCCATGCGAAACACACCGTGCCCACGGGCTTGGTTTGGCTGCCACCTGTGGGTCCTGCAATACCAGTGACGGCAAGCGTCACTTGGGCTTGAGATTTTTTCAATGCACCCAACACCATGGCTTGCGCCACTGCTTCACTGACCGCACCGTGCTGCTCGATCAGCGCATGGGGAACACCCAACATCTCTTGCTTGGCTTCGTTGCTGTAGCTGACAAAGCCACGCTCAAACCATTGGCTGGAACCGGCAAGGTCGGTGCAAGCTGCAGCGATCATGCCGCCGGTGCAACTTTCTGCTGTGCTCAGCATCCAGCCGCGGCGCAGCAAACTCGCGGCCAAGGATGCGAGGTCGGGGTTTAGGTTCATTGGGTGGCCTGCCATAAAGCCAAAGTCAAAAGCGTACAAAACGCGGCCACCACATCGTCAAACATGATGCCAAAGCCGCCGCGCCAACCTTGCCCATGAAACGCTTGATCGGCCCATCCTACGGGGCCAGGCTTGATGGCGTCAAACAAGCGAAACAAAATAAAAGCGGCGAATTGCCCGCCGAAACCGGCGGGCATCCAGATGAACAGTACCCACCAAAATGCGGCAATTTCATCCCACACAATGGAACTGGGGTCGTTGACTTGCATATGCTCTGCGGTGATGGTGCTGACCCACCAACCCAAAGGCAAGGCGGCCGTCAATACCCAAGCTAACTGGGTTGTATCCAACCAATAAGACATCAATAGAAAAGACGCCCATGCCCATAAGGTGCCCACCGTGCCCGGCGCCCACGGGCTTAAACCTGAGCCAAAACCCATGGCAACCCAATGCGCAGGGTGCGAAAGCATGAAACGAGCGGCTTTGGAACTGGCAGCGTAAGACATGAAAGCCATCTTAATGGGCGAAATGGTCAAAGCTGGCAAAGCGGCGCGACATGGGAAGGCCTTGCAGGTCCAGCACTTGCACCCCAGACACGGGGGTGATGCGACCAATACAGGTGATGCTGACGCCACATTGCTCGCCAGCTTCCAAGACCTCGTCGGCTTGATCGGGCGGTGCAGTGAACAGGAGTTCGTAGTCGTCGCCACCGGCCAAGGCGAAATCTAAGCGCTTGTTGAACGCCACCGACTGCATCGCGTCACTGATGGCCGCGCTGTCTTGCACCCAAGCGGTTTCTATCACCGCGCCCACTTGAGAGCGCTGCAAGATGTGGCCTAGGTCGCCCAATAAACCGTCACTCACATCTATAGCCGCATTGGCCACGCCGCGCAAGGCAAGGCCGAGTTCGACACGGGGTGTGGGTCTCTCCATGCGTAGCCGCGCCGCTTCAAAATACGTTGCCTCTAAAGACACAGTGCCTTTAAAGACTTCCAGCGCCAAGCGAGCATCGCCCACCGAGCCGCTGATGTAAATATCGTCGCCCACTTGGGCGTGCTGGCGCAGCAAGGCGTCGCCAGGCGGGACTTCGCCTAACACGGTGATGCAAATGTTCAACGGTCCTTGGGTGGTGTCGCCGCCAATCAATTCGCAGCCATGCGCATCTGCCAAATCCCATAAACCTTTGGAAAACCCAGCTAACCAGTTTTCGTCAATGAAGGGCAAAGCCAATGCCAAGGTGAATGCCAAAGGCTTGGCGCCACAGGCCGCCAAGTCGCTCAAGTTGACCGCTAGCGCTTTATGACCCAAACCGGCAGCAGGGGTGGTGGACAAAAAATGCCTGCCCTCTACCAACATGTCTGAAGACACGGCCAGTTGCATACCTGCTTGAGGTTGCAGCAAGGCACAGTCGTCTCCCACACCAAGCACCGCATGACGCCCAGGGCGGGTGAAATAACGGGCAATCAGGTCAAACTCGCCCATAGGCTTAGTGCATTTGGCGTTTGCCGCTGTCGCTTACAGCATCGAGCACGAACATGGGGATGTCGACGTCAAATCTTTCGCCGTCCTCGGCCACGCAAAAATAGCTGCCGTGCATGGTGCCGGTGGGGGTGCGAAGTCGCGTGCCGCTGGTGTACTCAAACACCTCGCCGGGTTGCAGCAAGGGTTGGTAGCCCACCACGCCCAAGCCTTTGACTTTTTCATGCAAGCCCTCGGCGTCGTTGATGTGCCAGGTGCGGGAAATCACTTGGGCACCAATATCGCCGGTGTTGCGGATCAGCACGGAATAGGCGAAGGCAAACAGACCATTTTCAGGCGCCGATTGCTCGGGCAGGTAGTGCGGTGTCACTTCGACGCGGAGTTGGTAGGCTGGCATAAGGAATAGGTTTGACAGAAAATCAGCTGAACTTGCATTCTGACACCATAATTGAGTCCATGAACACCACTTACCGCATCGCTCCCTCCATCTTGTCCGCCGACTTTGCCCGTTTGGGCGAAGAGGTGAAAAACGTTATCGCCGCTGGCGCCGACTGGATTCACTTCGATGTGATGGACAACCACTATGTACCCAACCTGACCTTTGGTCCCATGGTCTGTCAGGCCTTAAAGCCCCACGCTAAAACCGCTGCGGGTGTGGCCGTGCCCATCGATGTGCACCTCATGGTGCAGCCTGTCGACGCATTGGCGGCTTTGTTTGCCCAAGCCGGTGCCGACCTGATCAGCTTTCACCCAGACGCCTCCGCTCATGCTCACCGCAGCGTTCAAGCCATCAAGGCCGCGGGTTGCCAAGCGGGTGTGGTGTTCAACCCCGCTGAACCGCTGGAGGTGCTCGATTGGCTGATCGACGACATCGACCTCATCCTCATCATGAGCGTCAACCCCGGTTTTGGCGGCCAAAGCTTTATCGACTCAGCGCTGCGCAAGGTCGAACATGCCCGTAAACGCATCGAGGCCAGCGGCCGCGACATTCGCTTGGAAGTGGATGGCGGCATCAAGCCCGACAACATCCGCCAAGTAGCCAACGCCGGCGCAGACACTTTTGTGGCGGGCAGTGCGATCTTTGGCAAACCCGATTACAAAGCCGTCATCGACCAAATGCGCGTGGCTTTAGCTTAATTTTTATCTTGAAAGTTCTCATGTCTGTTCGATTCAACTGCCTGGCGCTTGCCACTTCTTTGGCGCTTGTCAGCAACCTCGCCCAAGCTGCTTGTTTTGCCGATTCGCCCTTGACCCGCCCCGATGACCGCTACCAAGCAGTGGAGGGCAGCAACGGCGCGGAAGTCAAGGACAGCCAAACCGGTTTGGTCTGGCAGCGCTGTATGCATGGTCTGAAGTGGGACGGCAATGCCTGCTCGGGCAATGTGACGCCGCAAGACTGGCCTACTGCCAGCAAAACCGTTGCCGGCGCAAAGCCTTGGCGTTTGCCCACCCAAGCCGAGTTGGAAGGCTTGATTGAGAAAAGCTGCAGCAAGCCCGCTTTGAACAGCAATTGGTTTGGCTCTGGCCCCATGGGCTGGGTTTGGACAGCGACCGACATGGGCAGTCCGGATGGCTCGGTGGTGGTCAACACCGAATCTGGTTTAATCGCCAACTTCATCAAAAAGCTTCCGCTTTATGTGCGCTGGGTGCGCTAACTCAACTAACTGTTAATACCTATGAATATCCCAACTTTGCAAGCCCTGATGATCGACCTTGATGGCACCATGGTCGACACCATGGCTGACTTCGAGGCTGCGCTCAATTTGGCCTTGGCCGACATCGATCTGCCCAAGGTGGACAAAAGCGTGGTCAATATCGCTGTCGGCAAAGGCTCGGAGCATTTGGTGCGCAC